>DASYSW010000731.1:0-9326 GCA_036002905.1 Chitinophagaceae bacterium | reverse complement strand
AAAAAGCGTCCTCACTCAACACAATGACCTAAACCGCACCGGTTGGTACGACAATGAAACTATCCTCAACAAACGCAATGTCAGGCAAGGTTCTTTCGGGAAAATTTTTGCTCGTACAGTAGATGACCAGGTCTATGCACAGCCGTTGGTAAAACTCAATCTTTCCATACCAGGCATTGGAAAGAAAAATGTTGTTTTTGTCGCCACTGTAAATAATACAGTATATGCCTTTGACGCCGATTCCGCCAATATTGCCACGGCCTATTGGAGAAAAAATCTAACGTCGGCTCATTCACGGGTGATCAACAGATCAGACGAAACCGGAGCATGTGGTGGTTCTTACTTTGATTTTTCGGGCAACATGGGTATCGTGGGAACACCTGTCATTGATTCTGCAACGAACACAATATATGTTGTAGCAAGAAGCATCGATACATTGGGTGGAGCAAAGAATGCCAATCAATATCTGCATGCATTGGATATTACAACAGGTGCTGAAAAAGCAAATAGTCCTGTCTTAATAACGGCATCGGTCAGTGGCACCGGTGATGGAAGCTCGGGAGGAGTAGTACCCTTTAATTCCCTGCATCAAAATCAACGTGGTGGTTTGTTGCTGTTGAACGGTGTTGTTTACATAGCATGGTCATCGCATTGCGACTGGGGGCCTTATCACGGCTGGCTGATTGGGTATGATAAGACAACACTCCAACAAAAATATGTCTACAATTCTACTCCAGACGGTTATAACGGCGGTATCTGGATGAGTGGAGGAGGTCCCTCAGCTGACAGTGATGGGAATATTTATCTTGCTGTGGGCAATGGTTCGGTTGGGAAAAATGGAAATGCAGCCGATCCGCGCAACCGCTCTGAGAGTGCGCTAAAGCTTTTTCCTTCAGGTACCGGATTTACCCTTAAAAGCTTTTTCACACCCAAAAATTATGAAACGCTTGAAGGTGCTGACCTTGATTTTGGAGTAACGCAATTGATGCTGATCCCTGGTACAAACCGCGGTATCGTTGGTGTAAAGGATGGTCATCTGTATTTACTCGACAGGAATAACATGGGCGGTTATAGTTCTGTAACGGATAATGTAGCGCAGACAATCAGCCTTGGAAGCAATTCCTTTTTAAGATCAGCGATGAGTTATTTCAGTGGAAGCAAAAAATACATCTACTCATGGAGTGAGAATTCGCTGTTGCGTGCCTATCCTTATAACACTACCTCAAATTTGATTGACCTCGGTAATACAGTAACAAGTGGATTGCAGGGCCCAGCTGGAAACAATGGAGCCGTACTTGCAGTTTCTTCAAATGGTTCAATCGATTCGACAGGCATTTTATGGGCAAGTTATGCTGCGAACGGAGATGCGAATCACTCGGTACGCCCTGGCATCTTAAGGGCGATCGACGCAACTGATGTCACAAAAGAACTTTGGAATTCTTCGATCTATGCAACCGACAATCCTGGGAACTATGCAAAATTTAATTGCCCTACCATTGCCAATGGCAAAGTTTACCTTGGTACTTTCTCAAACCAATTAGTGGTTTATGGCTTAACGGGTGCCGTTTCTGATACGTGCAACAGCCCTAATATCGCATTGAACAGGCCCGTTACTGCATCATCGGTCCAAGGCGCTAATTACGCTGCCTCCTACGCAACGGACGGCAATCTAAATACGAGATGGTCGAGCCAGTTTAGCGACCCACAATCTATTTATGTAGACCTGGGAGCGAGGTATGATCTATGCAGGGTCGTATTGCACTGGGAAGCTGCACTGGGAAAAGATTTCAAGATCCAGGTATCAGATAATGCATCGACCTGGAAGGACATCGTTTCAATTGGGAACAACATGTCGTTCGATAATTATTTAGCGGTCAAAGGAACCGGGCGGTATGTCCGGATAGCTTGCACGCAACGAGGAACCACATATGGCTACTCTCTATGGGAATTCGAAGTGTACGGGAAAAAGACAGTTGTCAATTGTTTACCACCTGGAAATTTGAATTCCTCGGATATATCTCAAACCACTGCTACCTTAAACTGGGCAGCTACCGCGACATCAAAATATATTGTAGGATATAAAACGGTGACGGCTGCGAACTGGACGCAAGCTAGTGTAACATCAAATAGTATTACATTAAATAATCTCTCGTGCAATACGCCTTACCTATATCGGTTGCAGGCAGTCTGCAGTTCTTCGGATACCAGCAATTACTCTGCGTCGGCAGGATTTACAACATCACCGTGTAATATTGGCTGTGATCCTCTGCCAACCCGTTGGTCCACGGAGGACGTAGGGAATACCGGTATCGCTGGTTCGGCGTGTTATAATAGTGTAACAGGGGCCTTCGAATTAAAGGGTTCAGGCACTGATATTGGCGGCAACCAGGATGCCTTCCGGTTTGCTTACAAAACAGTGGATGGAGACGGCGAAATAAGAGCCCGGGTTGTTGATCAGGACAACGTGAATAACAACAACAAGGTGGGGATAATGGTGAGAGAATCATTAGCGGAAGGTTCGAAATTTGCATTTGTTTGTTTGAGGAATAACAATTCAGTTTTTTTTGAAACCAGGTCCGGTACTGACGGGGCTACCAAAACCCAATCGTTATCGGGTGCAAAAGCTCCTTACTGGTTAAAACTAGCCGTCAGCGGTTCAACATACACTGCTTATATGTCGCTTGATGGATTCAGCTGGAAGCAGGTTGGTACTCCGGTGAATGCGAATTTTGGAAATGGCTCACCAGTCTATGCAGGTCTTGCTATCACAAGTCATGACAACTCTACACTTTCAACGGCGCACGTAGATAATTTTTCAACGGGTGGAATAGCTGAATTAAAATTAATAAGCTTTACAGGGAGTCTATTATTAACTCAAGCGGTATCACTCGATTGGACAACAACATTGGAAACAAAAACAAAATATTTTGTTGTGGAGCGAACAAAGGACAATATGTACTATCAGCCTATTGATACAGTGAACGCGATGAATAACGGCGACTTTACGCAGAACTATGGCGCGTTCGATGTCACCCCCTACCAGGGCATGAACTATTACCGTCTTAAGATCATTGGCATGGATGGTTCGGTCACATATTCTCCTATCGTGGCAGTAAGAGTCACCAATGAGAAGGCACCGCTCATGTTCCCGAATCCTGCGAATACGTTTGTAAATATTGCACCTGGTACTGATTTGATAAAGTACATAAACGTTTATAATCTTGTTGGCGCCGCCGTATTAAGAATTCCAGACGCAAGTTCACAGGCTGTTATTAAGATCCCAACTCATACGTTCCCTGATGGAATGTATATTATTGAGATACGCACAGTGAATACGGTATACCGCCAGAAGTTGATAGTGCATAATTAGGGCGAGTAGTGAATAGGCCAGGAAGGTCGTGTAATTATAACAATTCTCCTCTTTAAATTTGTCTCCACTAATATGACATATTATAACAAACAGGTAATATCTCTTTCAGCAGAATTGTACGCAAACATCTACCTGACTAAAAGAGTAATCCAGGCAAAATATTTTATCGATAAAAATTTTGACCTGGCTATTACTCTTGATACAATTTGCAAAGAGTCCTGTATCTCAAAATTTCATTTGTTACGTTCTTTCAAAAAACTATATGGGGTAACACCCTACCAGCATTTAACGTTTTTAAGAATAAGGAAAGCCAAGGAACTTTTGCGAGCACGCCTTCCTATAACTACAGTCTGTTATCATCTTGGATATTATAGTCCAACTTCTTTTTCCGGCCTTTTTAAAAAGATAGTCGGAAAGACACCGGTAGAATTTCAGAGAAGTAAAATAAAAAAGCAATTTTGAAGAGGTCTTCTTCCGGCAGAGTGTTAACCTTTGACTGTAAACAAAATCTTTCAAAATGAAAATTACACTTACAAGCTTGTTGGTTGATGACCAGGACAAAGCGCTGAAATTTTATACCAAAGTTTTAGGATTCATTAAAAAAACGGAGATCCCGATGGGCAAACACAAATGGCTGACGGTCGTTTCCAAAGAAGAACGAGATGGTGTAGAATTGGTGCTTGAGCCCATAGCTTTCGAACCTGCTAAAGTTTACCAGCAAGAATTATTTAAGGCTGGAATACCAAGCACAGCATTTAATGTTGATGATGTGGACAGTGAATATGAGCGCCTGGTAAACCTGGGTGTAACATTTAGTATGAAACCAACCGAAATGGGGCCGACAAAGCTTGCGGTTTTCAGTGATACCTGCGGAAATAATATCCAGATATTCGAGCTGTTATAAGGAAACTACCACCTCAACAGCGCACTCGCCCAGGTAAATCCACTTCCAAAGGCAGCAAGGCAGATCAGATCATTATCTTTTGCTTTTCCATTTTCCCATGCTTCGCATAAAGCAATCGGGATGGAAGCAGCTGTAGTGTTTCCGTATTTCTGAATGTTGTTGTACACCTGGTCATCACGCAATTTCAATTTGTGCTGAACCATCTGGCTGATGCGAAGATTGGCCTGGTGAGGAACGAGCAGGGTAAGATCAGAAGGTTGATAACCATTCGCCGTTAACGCTTCCATGATCACTTCAGGAAATTTTACAACCGCTTTTTTAAAAACAGCAGGACCATCCATGTAAGGATAGATGTCATCCCTTTCGATGAGCTCCTTTGTGATAAATAGACCGCCGTAAGGTTGGGAAGGTTCTGCCAATTTTTTTTCAGGGACAAACTTACCTGCATGAAACCCTGGATTTATCATGGAAAGTAACTCCGCTTCACTTCCATCACTGTGTAAATGCGTACTGAGTATGCCACGGGGTGCTTCGCCGAGTTCAACATCTACTGGTTGCAAAATAACCGCCCCCGCTCCATCACCAAAAATCACGGATACATTTCTTCCTCTTGTTGAAAAATCAAGACCATACGAATGTGTTTCCGAAGCGATCAACAGAATGTTTTTATACATCCCCGTTTTGATAAACTGATCAGCCACACTTAATGCGTAAATAAAACCGCTGCATTGATCACGTATATCGAGTGCGCCGATTTCTGTAATTCCCAAGGCACGCTGGGCCAGCACACCACAACCGGGGAAATAATAATCGGGACTTAATGTGGCAAAGATGATAAAATCAATATCAGTAGCGGTAACACTGGCTCGCTGCATTGCGATCTTTGCAGCTTCAACCCCCATCGTGGTGGTGGTATCTTCAAAACGTGTAGCAAACCGGCGTTCTTTAATACCTGTTCGTTCCTGGATCCATTCGTCACTTGTATCCATTACCCGCGTAAGATCATTATTGGTGACCACATTTTTTGGTACATACATACCGATACCGGCAATGCGGGCTCGTATCATAAATCAACTCCTTACAATTAATTCATTGTTTAACCAGAAAATAACCATCCCAGCATAAAATCCAATTATTTTCTAAATGTCCCAACCTTCGTGCTCTTTGTAATTCTTCGTGAGCTTTGTGACCTATTTTGCCAGGGAAAAGGGATGGTCACAAAGTTCACAAAGGGTACACGAAGAAACACTAAGTAAACAAATAGCCAGTATCAGAATATACTCTTCCTGCGCCGGCCTCCTAATCCCAACACACCTAACACACTTCTCGTAAGAACGGAAGCCGCCGTTCTCTCCATTTGTTTAACAACAGGGCTATCAAAAAAACTATCGTCTTTTTTGGCTGTTCCTGCGGTCTTTTGTTGTTGCTGCACCTGTTTTTGTTGTTCAGCTTGCTGGGAAGCCTGTTGCAATTTACCATTGAGTATCTCGTACGCACTCTCGCTGTCAATGGCCTCGTTGTACTTTGCCACCAGTTTAGAATGCGTAACAATGTTGCTAATCTCACCATCAGTTAAAATATCCATGCGACTGCGTGGCGGAAATAACATTGTATGCACCAGCGGTGTCGGTATTCCCCTTTCATTCAGCATAGTGATCAATGCCTCGCCAATACCCAGCTGCGTAATGAGATCCTCCGTTTTATAAAATTCTGTTTCGGGATAGTTCTCGGCCGTTTGTTTTATGGTTTTTCTGTCTGCTGCAGTGAAGGCTCGCAATGCATGCTGAACTTTCAGTCCCAACTGCGCAAGAACTGATGCAGGGACATCCATGGGATTTTGCGTACAGAAAAAAATACCAATGCCTTTGGAACGGATCAGTTTGACAATGGTTTCAATTTGCTGGAGCAATGCTGAACTTGCTTCATTAAAAATGAGGTGGGCCTCATCAATGAATATCACCAGCTTTGGTTTATCAAGGTCTCCTTCCTCGGGCGAAGAAGCGTATAGTTCCGCCAGCATTTGCAACATGAATGTTGAAAACAGTTTTGGCCTGTCCTGCAGATCCGTGACGCGCAGAATGGAGATCATTCCCCGGCCATCATCGCTGATCCTCATGAGATCTTCCACTTCGAAACTTTTTTCGCCAAAGAAAACATCAGCGCCCTGTTGTTGCAGTTCGATCACCTTGCGCAAAATAGTACCGGTGGAACTGGTGGAAACCTTTCCGTATGATTTTTCAATTTCGGCCTTTCCTTCGTTACTGATAAATTGAAGCACTTTTATAAAATCCTTCAAATCGAGCAATGGAAGCTTGTTATCATCACAGTATTTGAAAATAAGGGCCACCAAACTTTCCTGTGTGTCGTTAAGATCAAGAATTTTTGAAAGTAATACAGGACCAAACTCACTCACGGTGGCACGAAGACGAACACCTTTTTGACTGCTGAGTGTGAGAAGATCAGCGGGGAAAGCGACGGGCCTGTATTGAATGTTCAGCTTCTGGCAGCGTTCATTTGTCTTATCATTTGCTATACCCGCAGCCGCGATACCACTCAAGTCCCCTTTTATATCCATCAGCATCACCGGCACACTGTTGTCGCTGAGATATTCGCTGATCAATTGCAGTGTTTTTGTTTTTCCCGTGCCTGTCGCGCCGGCAATCAATCCATGCCGGTTCATCGTTTTCAAAGGGAGGGTAACATTTGCACCCGGTATTACTTCTCCGTTCAGCATGCCGGTTCCTATCTGCACTGAATCCGCTTTGAAAGAATACCCGTCTTTTATTTTTTGTAAGAACACGTCTTTGCTTGCCATAAAAAAGATTTAAGAAGATGGAATTAAAAATAACACAGAAAAAAATGTACTCACAGGTCTTCTTCTCTTTCCAGCATAAGAATAGCACTCTGAGGTACGATAAAATATTTTTCATCCTGGTAAAAGATCTCGGTAGCTCCACTTAGCAAAAAGATAGCAAGGTCACCTTCCCTGGCCTGGAGAGGAACGTATTTTATTTTATCCTCCTCCTGTTTCCAGGATTCATCTTCGGGAGGCATGGGAATAGCATAGCCGGGCCCGGTTTTAATAACATACCCCTGTTGCACTTTTTCCTTTTCCTGCACGCCGGGTGGCAGGTAAAGTCCGGTGGCGGTACGTTCATCCGGTTTTGTAGGCTTGATCAGTACTCTGTCACCGATGACAATCAATTTTTTTAGCCTGTTATCGTGGGTTACATGCATGTCTGGTTTGAAGTTTGATTTAATGGCAAAGTTAGCGGGAGTCCCAAATAACAATTTACACGTTTTAACAAAAAAATGAAGGGTAAATTTCGTGGCTTGTAATTTCCTTAACTTTATTTGCAAATCGAAGCAAAAGCTAAAACTTGAACTTTTAAACCCAAACTCATGGACGGAAAGAAACCAAAAATTTTATTGTGCGAGGATGATCCGAATTTAGGAAGTGTACTGAAGAATTATCTTGAGCTGAATGATTATGAAGTAACCCTGGAAAGGGACGGCCGACTGGGTCTTGCCGCCTTCCAAAGGGAAAAATTTGATCTCTGTTTGCTGGATGTAATGATGCCCAATATGGATGGCTTTACGCTGGCGGAAGAGATCCGTGACGTGGACCCGGATATTCCTTTGTTCTTTCTGAGTGCAAAAACCATGAAGGATGACATCATCCAGGGTTATAAGCTCGGGGCCGATGATTATATTACCAAGCCCTTTGACAGCGAAGTTCTGTTGCTGAAGATAAAGGCCATCTTAAAACGCAATGAAGAATTAAATAAAGAGGCCGAGAACAGGGAGTTCGACCTGGCCAGTTATCACTTCAATCCAAAGCTTCGTCAGCTCGCCCACGACGGCATCACGCAGACACTTTCTCCCAAAGAAAACGAGTTATTAAAAATGCTTGCGGAACACATGAACGACCTTTTGCCAAGAGAAGCTGCATTGAAAAAGATCTGGGGTAGCGACACCTATTTTAATGGTCGCAGCATGGATGTTTATATTGCTAAGCTTCGCAAATACTTAAAAGACGATGATAAGATCGAGATCGTGAATATTCATGGAAATGGATTCAGGCTGGTGGTGCAGTAGCGAGAACTACTTCAAGGCCGGTTTATAAGATTACAGGATTGAGAATTTCCTCTCAATCCTTTTTATTTATCTACATTCATGGTCAACTAATTCCTGGGATAGTTTGGATTTGATTTTACTTTTCTGATCTGGCGCAGGTGCCTGTCCGTATGGCCAAATATGATGATGAATGTCTGGTGTAGGTCGTCTTTTTTACCCGGACGAAAATAGTACCGTAAGTCAGTGGTTGTAGTATCAACATAACTGATACCTTCATTGCGCATTTTAAGAAACCAGGCAAGAGTATTTTTCCCTTCATTTGTTCCCACCGGAACTGTAAACGTGAAAGGCGTTGTGTATTCAGTGGTAATGTGCGGCTTTTCTTCGCTCAAAAAGGCAATGATTGAACTATCAGACGATTTTGGATCTTTTCTCAGCAGTTCCGTACGTGGTCCGGCAAACAATGCCTGGCTTATTTCACGTTCTAATATTAACTCCCACAGGGCAAGGTGTTCTGTTATTTGATTTATGGACCATCTATCGGCTGATTCTTTGAAATTCCATTGTGCTTCGGTCAGGTTTTTTGTTTCCCTGATCAAAGAATCTCTCGTTCGTGCAAGATTTTCTGCCAAATACTTTCTGTCTCCTTCAGTCCATAACTTTTGAGAATGGCAAACTATTGCCCCTAGCAGGCAAAGGCCTGATGTTAAAATAAGTTTCATTTAAATTCGGTTGTATGAGTTAGTAGTAATGGAGGGAGATGTAATTACTTATCCCTTCCAACCGGGATTGGTCAAATCCCTGGGATCGAAAAAATTTTCCTGTTCTGTAATTTTTCCTTCCTCATTTACTTTAAACCTGTCAACGATACGAAGGGTGCAGGATGGTTTCAGTATTTCACAATGGAATTCAACGGTAACAGCCGTATTACTTTCATTGACAAAACTATCAATTAACTCTACTTTCCCGAGTAGT
>DASYSW010000730.1:0-6715 GCA_036002905.1 Chitinophagaceae bacterium | reverse complement strand
TATAAAGATTCTACTATGATCGTCACAGCGTTTGCATGCGTTTATGTTAGCAAAGACCTTGGGCAAACCTGGGAAAAGCATCTCATTAATCAACCGGAAGCTTTCGAAATTCAGATCATTAGCCGCGACACCATTTTTATTTCAAGCGTTTTTCCGGATAATCCAACCCACGCTTTCTTAAGCACTGACCGGGGAACTACATGGCAACCGATAAACCCGGGTATCATCATAAAATCGTTCTTCCTGTTCAATTCCAAAGAGGGTCTTGCAACAAGTTACGATGGCTTGTATAAGACAATGGATGGCGGGCTTACCTGGACAATACCAGACAGCACGGCTCCCGCCCTTGGCCAGTGTATAAGATTTCGAACCAGGGCAAACGGTTTTATTTTTGGGCAAGGCGATTTGTGGACCACTGTTGACAGCGGAGCACATTGGGTAGCATCCGCGTCGCAGGTGGCTGCTAACATAAATTCCATTGAATTTGTTAACGATAATACACTGGTCGCAGTGGGTGATGATGGTCTTATATTAAGATCAACGGACAATGGTGTTACATGGACAGGAGTATCTACGGGGCCAGCCGATGCATATGGATTGTATTCGGCGTGTTTTATCGACTCGAGCATAGGCTTTGCTGTAGGCCATCGGGGTCGCATACTAAAAACAACAAATGGAGGAAGTAACTGGAACCAATATGCACCGACTTATGTAGATGTGGACGCGCTTCATTTCATCAACGACTCAACTGGTTTGGCTGCCACATGGAACAATATCTATAAAACAACCGATTCGGGAACTAGTTGGGTCGAGTTGTCACAAACATTATCGGGGACAATAAGATATATTCATCTTTTTAGTAAAGACACTGCCATTGTAATGTCTGATCCTCCGGTCACAATTTTAAAAACTTACAACGGAGGAGCAAACTGGCAACCCATCAATCTGAACATCCTGTACAATGATGAGATTTTGACAGCTTTTTTCCTCAACCAAACAATTTATTTAAGCACCAATGGGTTCCTGGGTAGAAGAATATTGCAATCCACTGACGCCGGCGAAACGTGGAAAGTTCAATACACCAGCCCCGGTTACGACGTTCCCTATTTTATTAATCTTTTTTTTACCGATGAAAAAACTGGGTATGGTATTTACGGGTATACTGTTTATAAAACCACAGACAGTGCAAAGACCTGGGCTCAATCAAATATGCTCCCTTCCCAATTGTTAAGATCCCTTTGGTTTGTAAATGACAGCGTTGGCTACGCTGTAGGTGATCAGAGTTGTATGACGCAAACCTCTGACAGTGGTCACACATGGACACAATTACATATTGATCCAACAAATTGGAACGTTCCGGGAGATTTGAAACAAGTAAAATTCTTTGATCAGAAAATTGGATTTATCATTAATGGGAGAAATGTCTACCGTACCATCGATAGCGGCAATCATTGGACGCTTCATGGAACTCCTGGCTGGGATCTTAACGGCATCGAGATCGTGGACACCACCTTGTATTTGTATGGAATCTATGGCAGCATTTTAAAAAGGAGTATAAAAACTTACGAAATAGATTCTTTGGCTTACAGTCTGGTTACCAATTGTAGCAGTAATATTTCTGCAACGGTATCTGCTGTTTTTAGTGCGGTAGACAGTGTATGGTTTGAATACGGGACATCAGATTATGATAGTGCCGTTGTCGCAACGCCAACTTCTATTGATGACACGAGTTTAAAAGTAACTGCAGCATTGACCGCGCTTTTGGCAAATACAAATTATATCGCAAGAGTCAAATTACTTTACGAGGGAAATTATTATTACAGTAACTCAATAACTTTTATCACCGAGTCGCAATTCGCACCATCGATTAGTTTAAATGGAGGCAAATTGTACTCATCGGCCCCGCAAGGCAATCAATGGTATGTTGATGGCACCCCCATACCCGGGGCTACACAGTCAAGTTATACGCCCACCCAATCCGGGAATTATACCGTGACTGCCACCATTGGAAATTGTAGTAGTGGTATGTCTGCACCTTTCAGCTATATTCTTACGGCTGTTAATGATCCGCTCCTTCTACGGGCAATCAATATCTTTCCAAACCCCGTTACTAATACATTGAACGTTCAAAACAATGATCTTAAAAACTTACAAATAAAAATATTTAATGTCCTTGGGGTTGAAGTAGGTGTTCAATTGACTTCAAAAAAAGAAAACACAGTTGATATGCGACGTTTTCCCCAAGGCACTTACATGGTCAATATTACCGACACAAAAACGTTAAAGAGCATTCAAAAGCTTGTGGTTAAATTATAGGCAATGCGAGCAAAAATTTCAAGAAAAAAATTCATCAAAGATAGTTTCCTGGCAGGTGCAGGGGCTTTTATGCTGCGTCGCGTAATTGAAGAACAAAAGGAAACGGTGATGACGGTCAATGGGCCTATCGATCCCCAACAAATGGGTTTCACTCTTACTCATGAGCACGTGATGGCAGATTTTATCGGCGCAAAACAAGTCAGTAAAAGTCGCTATAATGCCGATGAAGTATTCGAAACAGCTCTTCCTTTTGTAAAAGATGCAAAAGCAAAAGGCGTTAATACATTTGTTGATTGCACACCGGCTTACTTAGGTCGTGATGCAGGTATTTTGAAACGCCTTTCTGATGTCGTAAGTATCAACATGCTCACCACAACTGGGTACTACGGAGCGGTGAATGAAAAATTTGTTCCAAAACATGCCTATTCGGAGACGGCGCAACAACTGGCTGACCGATGGATCAACGAATGGAATGATGGCATTGAAGGAACATCCATAAAACCGGGCCTTATTAAAACAAGTACTGACAAAGGGCCGCTTACACCCGTACAGCGCAAACTGATCCAGGCCGCAGGTATTACTCATCTTGCAACCGGCTTAACCATCGCCATTCATAGCGGAAACGGGGATGCTGCTTTTGAACAACTGGAAATTTTAAAAGAGCAGCGAGTTTCTCCTTCGGCAAGAATCTGGGTACACGCCCAAAACGAGCTTAATAAAGAAATGTACATCAAAGCAGGGAAACTCAAGACCTGGGTTTCATTTGATGGTGTAAATCCCGACACACTTCAGACAAATCTGGATCACCTAAAAACAATGAAGGAGAGTAACCTCCTGGAACAGGTGCTTGTCTCGCAAGACTCCGGGTGGTACAATGTAGGCGACCCAAAAGGAGGAAACTTCAAGCCTTATACTTGCGTCGTTACCCAATTTATTCCGTTGCTTCAGCAAAACGGGTTTACTCAAAACGAGATCGACCTTCTATTTAAAAAGAACCCGGCAAAAGCATTTGCCATAAAAGTGAGAAAGCTATAGTGACCGCTGTTTTACCGGTCATTACCTTCTATAGCTATACAATTCAAGTTTTCCATCAGTGATAACTATCGAGTGGTTATCGTTATTCTTCAGTGTCAGTGAAAAAGCGCCATGCCCGTCGCAGACATCATATTGAATTGTTGACCCTGAATAAGGATCGTATTCGGAATGGCTTTGGCAATTTGATTTACTTACAAACACGGAGCCGCTTGAGTAAATATAAACCGCTGATGAATCGATCGGCAATCCGAATTGGGTTAGTACGCAATTCGCCCCTCTCCCAACCGATGAACCGATCGGTTCAAGATATGCGCAATTTGAATTGAGAAAATAAATAACGCCGTGGAAAATATCTGGTCGATTAATAAAAATACCTGACTCCAGGACTCCCCATTCAGCTGTTCCTTCTTTCAAAGGCAACTCATAGTGATTCCCTTTATAACTAAAACTGAATTTACTATCATATGCCGATTTGCCCTTTTGGCCAGCATCTTTTTTACAGGCAAACGATAACAAAGCTAAAAAGCCATAAGAAAACCTTTGAAGCAGTGATTTTTTCATAACGAGTCCTTGTTTTTGTGATGAAGAATTTTTATTGAAGATGTAGAGCAGGGACCTTGTTTTGAAACTGAATTTTGCCACAAGAAAAGATCATGTTGCATTTTTTGCAAATGAACAACGTTATGGTCTTTCCCCTGGGGTAACCGCATCTGTTCTGCAATATTCATCTGCACCCGTCGTTATCCAGGAAACTGGCCGCTATGAGAGTGATCCTGGTCATCTTCGCCATGTTATCCTACAGTTATTGCTTTTCACAAAATCTATTTCGAAAGAATACACTTTACGCCGAGTTTTGTGGCAATGGCATTGACTGGTCGGCTAACTTCGAAAGACAGCTGGGAAGGAAACCGGGTCTTGGGGTGAGAGCCGGTGTAGGCTATGCTTCGTCAACAGAGGAATTTAGAGTATCCATTCCCGTAGGCGTGAATTATCTTTTTGATCTTTCTCATCAACGATCATTTATTGAAACTGGTATAGGCATTACCTGGGCGGAAGAGAGTATTTGGAAAACAGGATTCCAATACCCTTCTTCCAGATACGAAGCAGGTTTTTTTGCGTCAGTAGGTTACAGGCACCAGGCACCTTATGGCCTGATGTGGAGGATCGACTACACTCCTTTCTTTACCAAATACAGAGTTGGCTATTTGTTTCTCGGCCTTTCTGCCGGCTGGAGTTTCTGATTTGAATTGTGGGGTTTATTAACGAGCTGCAACACCCCTGATCCAGGTTCTTGCTTTCAATGCCAGCAATATTAAGATGATACCAAAGAGAATTGCGTAAGCGGCAATCAACCACACGAGTGCTAATGCGCCTTCGCCTGTGCGGAATATCAAAAATAAACCTGCGAGAACCGAAAGTATTCCCGCTAGCGCAAGCCAGCCTTCGTTCACGATCTCTTTCCTCAGAGTAATGGCAGCATATATTTGGATCAGCCCGGTAATTAACCAGCTTATGCCCATCAATACCACAAAAAACAAGGCAGTGATCTCCGGGTTGGCAATGCAGATGATTCCCGCAACGATATTGATGATCCCGGTGAGCAACATCACCCACCAGTTTTTATTCTCATTTTTGGCCTGCCATGCACCCGCCACAATAGCGAGGCCTTCCGCGATCACCGCTATTGCAAATAAGAAAACCAGGGTTGTTAAAGTAAGCCCCGGCCACGCAAAAGAAATTATTCCAAATAAGACGCTTAGGATACCCCATACGAGGATGTGACCCCAGATTTTTTTAAGTATGGCTTTCATTTCAGTTGTTTTTGGTTCTCTTAAAGTTCATGAAAATAATTGGTCACCAAAAAATTTGTCTGCCAAAAAGATTGTTGAGACCGATTAAGGCGTTCGTTATTCTTACAATTTCCTGTTATTGCTGCTAGTGAAAAGATTTACCTTTAAATCATGATTTTAATATGCGCGAGCTAACCCGATTGATGAACTGGTCATTTGCGACGCTGCTTGCCATTTACTTTTTTTCTGCGTGTGAAAAGGGAGATGAGCATGATACCTTTATTCCATTTCTTACAGACCGGTTATGGAAGGGCGATACCATAACGATCAACTCACCATCGACCTTTGAGCAGCTCAGCATTGAAGACCAGCAAACTTTTCATACCGCTACATCATGGTTTAAAAATACACAAATCACCTTAAACGAAGATGGGACCGTAAAAAGTAGTGGTGATTTTGATCCGGGGTACAAGAGCTGGAGACTTGTCAACAATGATGCGGACATTGAAATGACTCTCGCCAGTGGAAGCACATTGATCCTTCGTAGCTGGGCAGCAGATCCCTTTAATTTCTCTTACACCGGCCCATTTGCAAGTACGCCAAATAAGTCTTTTGATTGCACATTCAACTATAAATAGTTCCCAACGAAATCTTTCCCTTTCTATTTTGATTTCAATTCATGAAGGAGTTTCTTCAATTCATAACGGCATCACTGGACGTCGCTTATCTTATATTGTAATATTGCACCTGGTTAAATGCACCTATGCCTCAAATGTCACGAAGAAGAAAAATACAGTTTCGTCAATGGCTAATCTTGGGAATCGCCTGGCAAATCATGGCATTGTGGATCTGTGTATATGACCACCTGGCGATCAATTCAGGTTTGGCCAGCTCCCCTGCAAAAGATTACACATTTATTTCCAATTGGATCCTTTATAGTAGCGTAACATTGATCGCCACTTTGATCGGCGGCTCTTTGTTGGTCTTTTACATTAATCCGAAACTTGCAGACAGGTCGTACGGAAGAGCTATCATCGCCGTCGTTTTGGTTATTATTTTCACCATGTCCATCATTACATTCATCAGTGCATATTTTTATGTGGCATTGATCCTTAAAAAGTCCATTACGGATGCTGACTTTAACCGTGCGTTCCTCGATTATATCTCTGATCCTCTCAACCTGAAAGACACTTTCGTTTGGTCAACCATCACCGCCGCTACGCAATTCATCTTCCTGATGAATACAAAATTTGGTCCCGGTGTATTTTGGAAGATCATAACCGGTAAATATCGTGTTCCGAAAGCAGAAGAACGGATCTTTATGTTCCTCGATCTTAATTCATCTACAACAATAGCAGAAAACCTGGGTGAAGTCGATTATCATCGTTTTCTGAAAGATTTCTTTGCACACATCACCAATCCAATTGTAAATAATTATGGTGAAATCCACCAGTATGTCGGGGATGAGATTATAATCGGCTGGAATCTTTCAAAGGGTGTTCGAAATAATCACTGTATCCAATGTTTCTTTGAGATAAAAAAAGAAATTGAAAAGAACAGTGAATATTATTATA
>DASYSW010000729.1:0-7769 GCA_036002905.1 Chitinophagaceae bacterium | reverse complement strand
CCTTATATAGATTTGATCATCGAAAGACAATTCCTCATACACGAGCTTATAACCTTCCCTGGCCCGAAATTGCCCGGCAAACCAGGAAAACCGGGCATAGGTTGACAAAGACGCCAGGTGAGAAGAAAGGATATGCCGGTCGGTGTATTCTATTAAAGAGGAAACATTCGATCCGTCTTTTTTATTCAACCAAAGAAGTATTTCCATTTCCTTATTAAATGGACCCACCACGTCGCGGTTGATCCACACTCCGCCAGGAGCCAGCTCATCATAACGATTCCTAATGAATTGCAATAGATCTTCTCTACTGCCATACGACTCTATTTCATGAGTTAGCGACGAGGTATGAATCGTGTTCATTGAATTTTTCTCAAAGGCCAAGCCCGTCACGGCATTTCTCTGCGAAAAGAAAACAAAAGGATTCAAAAACTCCCCATTGACCTTTCTTTGCTGGCATATCTCGTATAGGTGCCGCGATACCTCAATGCCGTAAAAGTCTGATTCGCGAAACCGGTCATCTTTACTTGCCTGCTTTATCCATGAACCCACTGCACAACCAATATCGCCAATACGCCCTGGCTGAATAAATTGCGCCGTGTCCCGGTATTTCATTTCGGCAATCTCATCCATCTGCCTTACATAACTGTTATAGTCCCTGGTCTCAGTAAGATCCCCGTCACCGCTAATCATGTGATCACGAAAGAGTAACTGCACTTTGTTTCCCAAATTGTATTTGCACCAAACTTTATAGGAAGACGGGTGCATTTTGGTTTTGATCCAATCATCCTTTGACCAATCAACTGTTTTTGCAATATATTCCACGATATCCCAGGGCATTTCAGTTTTGTATTCCCATGTCCCGGCATTTTGAAGTTCTGCCGGAAGAATCGCAAATCCCAGTTGTTGATACATCTTCATAACGATTGTCGAACATACGACCAAAGTATTTTGAGGTGTGAGGTCGAACTGATGCTCACTATCATGTTTGATGCGCTTCAGCGTGTAGGAAGCAAAGTTGGCAAGTGAACCGACATCATCAATTCCATAAATATATGTCGGAACATCAAGCTCGTTTCCGAAGGCCTCTATAGAAATTGCGCGCAGGTAAAATGGCAACGGATTTCTTCTCGTATTGGAGTGGTTTGCAGAAGTGACCGCAAAGATGATGGCATCAATTTTATCGTTTGTCTTTAACCGATCCCCATTTACATCTACCTGGTCCGACAGTCCATTCGTCAAAATCGTTTGCAAATACTGGAATTGAAACGAAGTAAGCAGTTGATGACGACCCGGAATTAGTAAGTACATAGTTTCTATTCCCTGAAGTAATAAAAATAAAACAGAATTCCTATTACTTTTGACTATGTCTTCAATAAAAGTTGCTGTCGATGCGATCGTTTTTGGTTATTCCAAGACGGATGGAGTGTCCGTCTTATTGATCCAGCGAAAATATCCTCCGTTCAAAGACCTTTGGGCCCTCCCCGGTGGATTTGTATTCGAGAAGGAATCACTTGAAGAAGCAGTAAAAAGAGAACTGCAGGAGGAAACCGGCATCAGGGTTAGCTATCTTGAACAACTATACACCTTTGGTAAACCTGGCAGAGATCCCCGGCAAAGGGTGATCTCAATAGCCTATTTTGCTTTAGTAAAAAGTAGTATGTACCAGGAACTAAAGGCCAGTACGGACGCAGAGGATGTAAAGTGGTTTACGATAAAAAAAATACCGCCGCTGGGCTTCGATCACAAAGAGATCTTACAAACAGCTATAGAAAGAATAAGAGCAAAGATTCGCTATCAGCCTATCGGGTTTGAATTACTGGATAAAAAATTTCCGTTTTCTGACCTGGAACGGCTTTATTCTACATTACTTGACCGTGACATCGACCGGAGAAATTTTGCGAAAAAAATGCTTGCTCTGCAAATTTTGGATGAGACAGATGAAGTGGCTAAAACTGAAGGGAAAGGCCGTCCCAGCAAAATGTACCAGTTTAATAAAAAAAGATACCAGGAACTCATTCAAAAAGGGATCAACTTCGAGATTTAGCCTCTTTTTATTTGCGTATTTTTTACACAAATAATTTCAAAACACAAAATAAGTTTCTATATTTGCGTATAAATTACGCAAAATGAATTCCACTGGTGTCATCATCGCCCGCTTTCAAACTCCTTATCTTCACGAAGGACACCGCGCCCTGCTGGAACAAATAAAAGTGAGGCACCACAAAGTGGTTGTCGTGCTTGGAGTTTCGCCTGTAAAGGCAACGAAAAGAAACCCGTTTGATTTCTATACAAGAGAAAAATTAATAAAAGCAGCTTACCCGGATTTTGTTATACTTCCGTTGCGCGACCATCCATCAGACGAGATTTGGTCATTACAATTGGATGAATTGCTTCAACAGACTTTCCCAAATGAAGAGTTTGCCCTTTACGGAGGCAGGAACAGTTTTATTCCTTTCTACAGCGGTCGCATGAATGTAGAAGAGTTACCGGAACAAAGTGATCACTCTTCTACAAGGATCCGCCGTGAATGTGGTGACAAAGTCCTTGACTCGGCAGATTTTCGATTAGGCGTTAATTATGCCTGTCACAATATGTATTCTAAGGTTTATCCAACAGTTGACATTGCCGTACTTAGGGACGATAGAAAGTACATCCTGCTTGGAAGAAAAAAACAGGCAAGAACATGGCGGTTCCCCGGTGGATTTGCGGACGTCGCCGACAATGATTTTGAAGCCGCAGCCAAAAGGGAGCTGTTGGGGGAATGTGGATCAATAGAGGTGGGCGACGTGTATTATGTGGGTTCTGCGAAAATTGATGATTGGAGGTATCGAAGCGAAGAAGATAAAATTCTAACCTTGTTGTATGCCACTGACCTCGTGTTTGGACAAGCCACCGCAAATGATGACCTCCAGGAAGTAAAATGGTTTGAGGTAACCGCGTTGGATCATATGGTTCAAAATGAGATGATCACACGGGAACACTTCGTTTTGGTAGACCTTTTGATGAAAAATTTAATTAGGAGTGAATAAACTAATGACAAATAGTATATGAAAACAAACGATAACCTGGTATTACTGGCCGATGCGTATAAATATTCGCATCATAAATTATACTACCCGGGCACGAATAAAATTTATTCTTATTTCGAGAGCCGTGGCGGCTTGTTTGATCGAACTGTCTTTTTCGGCTTACAATATCTTCTCAAACGTTATTTGCAGGACACGGTGATAACAAAGGAAAAGATCGACGAAGCATCCGATCTGTTACCACAGGTCTTTGGGCGATCGGATGTATTTGACAGAAGCAAGTTTGATTATATCCTTAAAAAGTATGGAGGCAGGTTACCCGTGAGAATTAATGCGATTCCTGAAGGCACCGTCGTGCCAGTGCAAAACGTTTTAATGACCATTGAAAACACCGACCCTGAATGCTTCTGGTTGACAAACTTTCTTGAAACGCTCCTGGTTCAAGTTTGGTATCCGTGTACTGTAGCAAGCTTATCTCACGGGGTAAGGTCGCTCGTTGAGCAGTACTATGAAGAAACTGCCTCATACTCGTCAATGGAAGGAATTGATTTTGTATTGAACGATTTTGGGTTCAGAGGAGTCAGTTCCGTAGAGAGTGCTGGTATTGGAGACGCTGCACACCTCTTGAATTTTCGTGGAAGCGATACAATTGCCGGGTCCGTTCTGGCGCGGAACTATTATAATGCGCAAACGATGTATGGTTTGTCTATTCCCGCCACGGAACATTCCATCTGCACGCTATTGGGGGAAGCGGGGGAATTAGAAATTTTTGAACACGTACTGCGAACCTTTCCTGCCGGCATTGTTGCCTGTGTTTCCGATTCATATAATATTTTCAGGGCCTGCAGTGAATATTGGGGAGAAAAATTGAAAAATCTCATCCTGGCAAGAGAGGGAACCCTGGTGATAAGACCAGACAGTGGCGACCCGGTATTTACATTGCTGCGGGTTTTTGACATTTTAATGGAAAAATTCGGTTTTTCAATAAATGAAAAAGGTTATAAGGTTCTCCCGTCCCAGGTCAGGGTTATACAAGGCGACGGAATAAATTTCGAAACCATCCAAAGTATATACAGCGCTTTAAAGGTTAATGGCATAAGCGCAGAAAACTTAGTCCTGGGTATGGGGGGCGCTTTGTTACAAAAATTGGACAGGGATACACAGAAGTTTGCTTTCAAATGTTCTTACGCCGAAATGAATGGTCGCGGCATCGATGTACAAAAACATCCCATTGAAATGGATCATCACGGAAGCATTGTGCGATCATTTAAACAATCAAAGGCCGGCCGGTTAAAATTAATTTGTACAGAACAGGGCTACAAGACAGTAAAAGAAAAAGAATCCCCGGAATACAAAAATGAGCTCGTCACAGTATTTGAGAATGGAAAAATTCTGCGGGAATTTGATTTTGAAGAAATAAGAAGCAGGGTCGCTCTGTTTAAGAATGAGAAGTTTTGTGTTCAATGAAAAAATATTTTAAAAAAATCTTTCTAAAATTTTCAAACATCAAAAAATTATTTTCATCTTTGCATCCGCTCCGAAGGAGTCCTTCGGACAAAAATAAAAAACAATGCTGCGCTTACAGTTACATATAGAAATGTTGAATTGGTTTAGTCCCAAAAGAGACTATGCTGATAGCGGGGCATGTTTTGCTGCAGAATAAGTTGAGATAACGAATTCGATATAACGCAGGCCCCGCAAGAGATTGCGGGGTTTTGTTTGCTCCCATCCCTTAAAGTGAAATTATAAGAGAGCAAAGGATCAGGATAAAAAATAGAAAGTGCTGAAGCAGTTACGATATACACGATTTACTAAACGGAATAAGCTATCGTCATTACCCGAGTGCCATCGGTATGTGCAGGCGAATAGAAGCATTGAACCAATGGGTAATGTGAATGATGATATTCATAAACGACCGGATCATGTCCATACATAAATGACTTTATGATGGAACTATTGAACCCGGTCACATAATGACCGGGTTTTTATTTACTACTGTGGACTACATGTTGAAAATATATGAGTGGGTTGATATCGTTGGCGTGATCGCAGTGATTGTGGTCATATTTGTTAACGAGAGTAGATGGAAATAGAAAAAGGAGGGAACAATGAAAAGAATTATGTTCTTGATCATTGGCCTGCTCGCCGGGCTTTTTGTACGAGAAAAAATAAGAATAAGAACTAAAAAAGGGAATGATGACAGCGTATACATCAAACATCCTTCAGAATTTGAATTGAGATAACAGATCGGATGCAGGTAGCGGAGTATTGTCTCCGCTACTTAAAGAACCATGATTTGCAGCATTAGAAAAGATTCAAGTGAATAAAGTTTGATGATGAACGAATTCGACAATGAGGAAATAAGATATCGGTCAATGTTCGTCACAAACAAATGGTGCTTTGGCTGAGCGGATCTATGCACCGGGGTGAAATCCCGGACATCGTGGTTCAACTCCACAGGGCACCGCAATTTTAAAATCGAAAAATAGAACAATGCTGACTTGTACGGTGAAATAGTTGAAGATTTCTAACCGAGAGAATTGGTTAACTATTAAATAAAACAAAGATGGACAACTTATACACACAGAAAGTGATCAATGCGAACAACTTATTTAGCGATCGCTTCCTGGACACCAAAACCTTATATCTCTATTGTTTCAATGGTTTACCCAGTCTTAGTTACATAGGACAGATAAACGGGGAAAAAGCATTCGAGGTATTTAAAGAAAATTTTAAAGAGGTGATCGCCTATGTGCATCAATATCGCTGGTTCAAAAAGACGACAAGGGAATACCAGTTTGATATGACAGTGATCGTAATGAAAAACAATTGCCTGGTTGAGTTTGATAGCAATTATTGCGAGGTATTACACGACGGCAACCAACAAGACTTCTTAAATGAATTGACAGGATTAATAAGCCGGTTCAAACAAAAAGAAAGACGTCAGCCACTGGAGATAAATGTCATCGTGCAGGACAGGAACAAACTTCATTTGCAGGCAATGGAGATCAAACGAACAAAACTGGACCTGGATCTTTTTTACGAGGATGACTTTAAAGAAACGGACAATTTGATTAGAAAGAGATTAAATAAAAAGGGCGATAAAGGGATCGTGCTATTGCATGGGCTACCGGGAACAGGTAAAACAAGTTATCTGCGTCATTTGATCGGCAAAATAAAAAAGAAAGTTTTGTTTTTGTCACCGACGGCAGCCGGCAACCTGACAAATCCCGATTTCATCCAGCTGCTGATCGAGAATCCAAATACTGTATTGATGATCGAAGACGCTGAAAACATAATCATGGACAGGAAATATAATCCAGGATCATCTGTATCAAACCTGTTGAATATTTCTGATGGCTTGTTGGCCGATTTCTTAAATGTTCAACTGATATGTACGTTCAACAGTTCAGTAGCGCTGATCGACAATGCATTGATGAGAAAAGGGCGATTGATATCAAAGTATGAATTCGGAAAGTTAAGTGTCGCGAAAGCACAGAAGTTGAGTAAGCATTTTGGCTTTGATACGATCATTGATAAACCGATGACCATCGCAGAGATTGCGAACCAACATGAAAAGACGCAAAAGGATACACGTATTGAAATAATTGGATTTAAAAGAGAGGTGATTGAAAACTAATAAAACTAAAAGTTACTTTAAAAGTATTCCTTACTCCCCTTTAGGGGATGGGGGCAAAAGCTTGCTTAACGGCAAGATGGGTATATACCTGTTGATAACAAACCAGGTTCATGTTTCAAGGAGGCATGGCAGTGCAGAAGTAGTAACTGTCTGTATGCTGTTGTTTCAATTGGATATTCCAACTATTCGTGGGTTCGAATCCCACTCCCTGGCCTTTAGCGTCAGCGATGGCGGAATGGTATACGCAACAATGGGTCGCAGGTTCGAATCCTGCTCCCCGACCGTAGCGTCGGGGATAGCTCAGTGGATAGAGCGCTACACTTTAATGTAGTGAAGAAGAAGTACACCGCTTCTTAAAAAATGGTGGAAGAAATAAAAGTTGGATTGTTTACCGGTGAATTTCCAAGCCTTCGGGCCTCGACTTCGCAATCTGGTAAACACCTGCAGGCAGATGTTGCGACAGTGGAGTCGTATTGAAGGGTAGCGAGCGACGATAGTTGATGTATGAAAGATGATAGTTTTTTAGTTCGATTATCTCTCTCAGTAACCGATTATCGGTCTTAACTGAACTATCAATTCAGTCACACTGCCAAACTCTGGCTCCGTGAATACGGGATGGCAAGCAATCCGCTTTGGCCTCCCCAAACCCCTCCAACGGAGGGGCTTTTGGAGAGGAAAAAAATTGGGGAATCAATATTGAAAATAACGTTTAAATCCCTCCCCATTGGGGAGGTCAGGAGGGGCTTATGAAAAAGGTAAAAGTAAATGCCTACCAGGTTGGTTTGGTGTTTAAGAACAAAGAGTACAAAAAAATGCTGTTGACTGGTAACTACTGGTTTTGGGGCAGTGACACTGTCTATGTCTATGACATAACAAAACCTTTCATCGCGCCGGTCGAACTGAACATCCTGTTGCAGGACGAGGCCTTGGCCGGTATCCTGCATGTTGTAGATGTTAAAGACGATGAGATCGTGTTGCAGTATGAAAACGGTTTCCTGAAACATGTATTGACTGCAGGTCGTTATACTTTTTGGAAAAGTGTAATCGACTACAATTTCATTCGTGCTGACATTAGTAAGATCGACATTATCGAAAACATCGAT
>DASYSW010000728.1:0-2119 GCA_036002905.1 Chitinophagaceae bacterium | reverse complement strand
CTCATTTGTTAACATACGTATTGTTCCCTTCTCTGACTTCCCTTTTGCGCCTGGCATGGTACTATGCATTAGTTTATCATAGGCTCTTTCGATTTCCTCCCGACCATGCTCAATGTCACCCATTGCGCCCACTCTTACAGCGTCGTCCGTAAAAAACGAAGCGGCCAATTTAGCATTACCTTGATTCCATGCCTCCATAAAGCTGTCATTTGCCTTAAAAATTTCATTTTCATCCTTTGTGATCATGACTTTCTGCTTTTTGATTTAAGAAACCGTTCAGGGAAAAAGAGCATGGCGTGCAACGGAAGAGCATTGTCGATGTGGCGCATTTGAAAAACGTCAGCACTCATTTTGGAAATACCTTGTTAGCAGTAGTGCATCGGCAATTCCGCCCAAAAGCTGCTTTTTTATTTCAGTCCACGAGTTATTAAAGATGCTTTTTCGTTTACTTCGTAGTCGACCGAGGATACATTTTTTACAAATGGTCTGCTCACCACTGCCTTTACAAGGTCAGAATGCATAAACTCTTCCATCGCTGTTTTGCTTTCCCATAAATAAAACCCTCCATAAGAATTTTTTTCTTTGTCTGCTAACCACACCTTTGAAATAAGACCCTTTACATTCGCTATCACAGGTGCATCCGGCTCAACCATTTGCTTCAGGTATTCTGCTTGCGAAATATCGCTTAATTGATAAGTGATAATTTGTGCTTGCATTGTTTTAATTTTTTTGATTAACAATATTATTACTACTGCTCTTTCACAAGGAGAATTTCTTTTTAGATGATAGCAGAAAGAGTAATCTGCAGTTTTTTGGGGGCGAAAATGTCGGTGAAGGTATAATATATTTTACAAAGGTGTATCTTATGATGACAGCAAGGGCAAAATTTGAAGTATGAACAATATTTATTTACTCCTCTGCTTTTTGATCTCAGGGAGCATAAATTTTCATCTCCTAACGCGAAAATTGGTTCGTCATGCTTTAATGTCTTGTACAATGTGTTGTCCGAAGCGCAATGGACTCCGACTTACATCACGAAGAGGGAAGGAACTAAAACTCTAATAGCAACAAAAGCCCATTCAGTTTTTTTCATTACGTCGAAAGGTTTTCATCGGTTGAAATAGGAAATTACGTTCCTGACGTTGACCATGGTTACGGACCGTTGTTTTATGAATGCAATTAAGGCAAATAGTGAACTTTATCAAAAGAAGCTACATTGAAAAACTATCAGCCCCATGTCAGATGTGGGTCTTTAATGTTTGCTTTACTTTTCGCCGGTTCTTTATCGTTAATACAATATTGGATAATGCAATCAATAGAAAGAATACGGGAATATATGAAGGTTTAATCTTGAGTGGCAAAACGTCTGCAGGTATATTGGGGCGTAAATGAACATAAACAGCTGTCAACATCATTATGATAATGGTAAAAAACGATGCGTTTGTCCGCCAACCGTATGCTTTAGTTGGAATTTTTCGCCTGTAGAGTAGGCACAAGATGAGTGTTGTCCCAATTGCAATCTCTCCTAATCTGCCCATGGTGTATGCCAGTTGCCCTAGTTCACTTTTTGAGATTTGAACACTATACCAACTTTTGAATGGATTTACGAGCTTAAGAACACCAAACATAAATATTGATATGGCTAAAAACCAAGAGGTTATTTTTCGATACATTTTTTAGCTTCTTTTCGCAAAGAAAAAACTGAAGAGCAAAATGAACTTGGATAAAATGTCCAAAAAAAGGGAAATAAGGTCCAGGTGTTTACTCTAACACCTTACTTTTTCGATATTCGGAGGGAGTTAAGTTATACTTCTGTTTAAACAGTTTTGTAAAATGGGAAGTGTCGCTAAATCCAATTTCATAGCATATTTCGCTTATAGAATAATCCGTTGAACTTAATAAGTGTATAGCCTTCAATAGTCTTTGCTGCTTAATATATTTTGCAGGAGTGTCTTTAAAAAATTGGTCAAAATCTCGCTTAAAAGCCGACAAACTACGTCCTGAAAGGGTTGCTAATTCAATAATGGTAAGGTTAGAATAAATGTGCGTTTGAATGACGTCAGCCAAGTTTGCTTGTCGAGGACTAAACAGATGCGAGAATAAACTAAAAATATTTTCA
>DASYSW010000727.1:0-5285 GCA_036002905.1 Chitinophagaceae bacterium | reverse complement strand
AGTCGCGGTTAACTGCCCGCGAACTTCGCCATTGGGATTCGCTGCAGTGCTCAATGAGAAATATAAACTGCCGGGAAGGCGGGAAGAAGGCAAGTATTGATATGCAATGGCACCTGGCTTTCCGACTTACCGTCTTCCCGGCAGATTAACCTTTTGAGAGCTTATTACTATAGCACTCAAATGAAATCTTTATTGAGGAGTCGCGGTCAACTGCCCGCGAACTTCGCCATTGGGGTTCGCTGCAGTGCTCAATGAGAAATATACATTGCCGCTTTTTAATTCGCTCGCTTGTTCTGAAGTAAGGGTCGTCGTATCGGAAAATGTACCTGAGGTTGATAATGCCGTCCCAAGTGACCAAAGGTCCCCTACAAGAGAGCCGTTTACACCGGTTGCACCGACATAAAAGCCTCCCGTTGTTGGAACGCCGCTGAGATCAGTCCAATTAGTAGTAGTGATCATTTGCCCGGTACCGGAATTGAAAGTTCCTGTAATCGTAGCCGTACCCCCACCTGACACAGGCGGAACAACCTGGCTACTACTTGCATTCCCACTAATAGCGAACATGGTCTTGTTGTTGTTCTTATTGTCATCGTTTTTGTCGCATGAAATGAAAATAAATGCGCTAAGAATAACGAAAGAAGTGACAAATAATACTCTACCCGCTAAGCTTTTACTTGTTTTCATAAGTCCTAATTTTTGTTTACATAAAGGTTACATAATTCATTCATCTGAATGAGAGACGGGACAGTTAAACAAACAACATGCCTTTGTAAAAAGTGAGGAGACAATTCTTCTTTGTTGCACTCAATTCCTTGATCTGAGAAAAGAAAAATTGTTGGAATTAAAAATCTAAGTAATGAATCAACGAATAAATTTTAAGTATTTGTTAGGATTCAGAAACCAAAATCAACCACTTGCCTTATCCCAGTGTTCATTAACCGATTCTTTTTATAACCAGGCCTATTTCTTATTGCAACCATCTAAATTTGTCTCCATCTTTGAAATAATCAATTTATAGTAAATGAATACCGACAACTACATTCTGCAGGTGCACGGATTAAATATTTTTTATGGAAATTTTCATGCAGTTCGTAATGTTTCATTCGAAGTTTTGCCCGGTGAAATATTTGGACTATTGGGTCCAAATGGTGCCGGTAAAACGAGCACATTGAGCGCAGTTGAAGGACTTTTAAAACCACAATCGGGCTCCATCGTGGTCGCAGGAAATGATGTAAATAAGAAGCCATTATACGCGAAGGCCACTATTGGAGTTCAATTACAGGCAACGAGTTTTCAATCTGAACTTACAGTGAGCGAGATTTTGCAATTATATGCAGGTATATACGGTGTGGCAATGAGCCCGGGAAAATTAACCGCTATTCTAAAAAATATAAAGTTGGACGAGGCAGCAGGAAAAAAATTCGGGCAGCTGTCGGGAGGACAGCAGCAGCGACTTTCATTAGCTATTGCTGTTCTGCATGAGCCAAGACTGGTATTACTTGATGAACCAACGTCCGGTCTCGACCCTCAAAGTCGAAGACAGCTTTGGGAGCGAATGGAGAGTATGCGGGAAAAAGGTCATTCGGTTCTGCTTACAACGCATTCAATGGAAGAAGCGGAAGCAGTTTGTGACCGGATCGCCATTATCGATCATGGACGATTGATAGCAATCGATAAGCCTCAATCGCTGGTAGATAGTAACAGATCCAATCCCGAAGTTATAGCCGCATCGAGAAGAGGTAAGGTAACATTGGAAGATGTATTCATTGGCCTTACAGGAAAAGCGATTCGCTCTTAAAAAATTTTATTTTGAATTTTTGAAACTATATCATGCAAACAATTCCGAAAACATCCACTGCTTTAGGCTCCCTGCTTCGTGCAGATCTTGTCACGCAATGGCGTAACCGGCGTTCATTCATCTTGTTACTCCTGGTGCCTGTTATTATTCTCATTTCGTGGAAGGGCATTGTAGAAAAGTTCGGTGGTCCATTTGCGCTTTCCACCTGTATTACGATTGGGCTTGTTGCCATCGGTCTAATGGGATATTCCAACAGTGTTGCCCGCGACCGTGATAAAGGAATATTTCAAAGATTACGCGTAGCACCCATGCCAACCTGGTGCATCATGGTAAGCAGGTTGCTGATTCAGCTTATCATGATCTTTTTATTAACCACCGTCATATTTATTGCCGGAAAAGATATTGATCATATCACGCTCTCACCTTCAGGATATATCATTAGTTTCCTAACGGCAATTGTCGGCGGAGCCGTGTACCTTGGTCTTGGTCAACTGATCGTCGGTCTTATTCAAAATCCCGAGACAGTTAATTCCACGAGCAGGCTTACTTATTTTTTGTTCATCATGGTAGGTATGTTTGGAGAGCTCGGCGTTTTGGGCGATCAAATCAAGCAAATCGTATTGTGGTCACCTTATGGAACGGTAAAAAGAATAATTGCTGCCGGCATGCAACCGGGATCATGGAGCCAGGAAACAACTACTGCCCTACTGGTGACTATTGCATATGCAGTTGTGTTCTCACTTATTGGCATCAGGAAATTTAAATGGAACAACAAATAGATGATAGATGATAACTGATAGATGAGAGTTAAAATTATCATCGATCATCCTTCAACTGTCATCTAGTAACTCCTCTCTTCGATCGAATCAAGAATATTTACATAACTAACGTAACGGTGTTCATTTATTTCTCCATCAACGACTGCGTCTTTTATGGCACAACCCGGCTCATTGATATGAAGGCAATTATTGAACTGGCAATTCACTAACCGCTCTCTCATTTCGGGAAAATAATGAGATAACTCTTGCCGGGTCACGTCGACCAAACCAAATTCTCTCATCCCCGGCGTATCAATTACACTTCCGCCAAAAGGGAGATCAAACATCTCGGCAAAAGTAGTCGTATGCAATCCCTTTCCACTCCATCCGCTTATGTCTTGCGTCTTTAATTGCAACTCAGGAAAAATTAGATTCAATAATGAGGATTTACCAACACCACTGTGCCCGCTGATAAGGGTGATCCTGTCCTTCATTTCCATTTTTAACTCATCAATCCCCATATTGGTTTTTACACTGACCAGGAAAACCTTGTACCCGATCTGTTCATACATCTTTTTCAGTTGTTCGAATTTTTCATCTTCTTTCTTTTTATACAAGTCTGCCTTATTAAAAACAATTATCGAAGGGACGTGGTACATTTCCGAAGCAATGAGAAACCGGTCAATAAAACCCTGCGAAGTCCTGGGTTCTTTCATGGTCGCCAATAGCAGGGAACGATCAATATTAGCTGCCACGATATGATGCTGATGCTTTACTCTTGGCGATTGCCGGTTGATGTAATTTCCACGATCGTAAATTTTTGAAATGAGAGCTGTGCGTTCTGTTACATTCTCTTTTTCAATTTCCACTTTATCTCCCACCGATACCGGGTTGGTAGACGTTATCTCATCGATTTTAAAAACACCCTTCATGCGGGCATTCCAAAACTTGCCCGTTTCGTCCTTTACCGTATACCAACTTCCTGTTGATTTATAAACAACTCCTTTTAGGATCATGCCTGCAAATTGTGAAAATTAAAAGATTAAAGGGAAAGATAGGAACTATCTGAATTATGGGAACTTCCTGAGAATCGTAAATCGCAGAATTAACTCTATAAACAACGAACCAAGAGCTATCAACAATAAAGGGATAAACTCGTCATGGTAGTGACGAAGTGATTGAATTTCTATCTTCGATTTTTCCATTTTATCAATTTGTCCGTATATATCCTGAAGGCTAAGCTTGTCCCGGGCCCGAAAGTATTCACCACCGGTTTCGCTTGCTATCCGGCGCAGCAACTCTTCATCAAGGAAATTATTTGTCGCCGTCGGTTTCTTACCCTTCACATTTTCTTCAACCGGAATTGCGTTTTGTGCACTCATCCCGATCGTATACACTTTTACACCCTGTGCCTTCGTAATTTCTAATGCAGTCAAAGGATCGATCAGTCTCGTTTCCGGCGCTTCTTCCTTTCCATCGGTAAGCAAGATGACCACCTTACTTTTTGCATCGCTTTTTGTCAATCGGTCAACCGAAGTCGCCAGTCCTTCTCCTATCAATGTTCCATCCTGGAGCATGCCACTTCGCAAACTACTTACCTGCGTTATCAAAGTATTCTTGTCGGTGGTAATGGGGCACAGTGTGTAGCTTTCACCGGAAAAAATAACAAGACCGATCCTGTCGATGGGCCTGCTGCGAATAAACTCTTCCGCAACTGATTTTGCAACTTCCAGCCGATTAGGCGTGAAGTCCTGCGAGAGCATGCTTCCACTGACATCGATGCAAAGGACGATGTCAATTCCCTCGCCTTTTCTCATCTGCTCATCGCTGTGTTGCTGTGGTCGTGCTAAAGCCAGGATAATACAGCTCAATGCAAGCATTCTCAAAATAAAAGGCAGATGCCTCAAAGTATTTTTGAACGATGAAACTGTAAAAGAATACGTAGTCGACATCTTCAACGCTCCCTGGCTCTTGCTGTATCTTCTTACATACCACCATGCCAGGACAGGCAGGATTATAAAAAGAGTAAGCAATTTTGGATAGGCAAACTCAATATGTCGCAGCCAGTCGTACAGCATCGTTATTAAGATTGATTCTGTTTTTCTTTTTGAATTTCAATTTTTTCTATATCGTCAATAAATTCTTTTATTGTTTTAAATGAATCGCTCTTATCGCTTTCAGCCGGCTCAAACTTTGCGAATTTGACAAAATCACTCATGCGCAATGCCTGCGCAAGGCGGTTAAATTCTTCGGCTGGTAATTTCAGCGAACGCAACTGCACCACGAGATCATCGGTTGTCTTTTGTAAAGAAGCAATTCCTTTTCTCCTTGAGATGTAAAGCCGGAAAATATCAACCAGTCTTGTATAAAACATTTTGGCAGCCAGGTTTTCCTTTACCAGTTTTTCCAATTCCTGTTTTGCCTGCTTATAAGGATCAACGAAGGGAACTTTAGCAATAGGCTTTTTCCTTTTTCTTAACAGGAAATAAATAATAGCAGCCACCATCACAGCACTTGCGGCAGCGTACCAGTACCAGGTTTCTGCCTTTTTTTCTTTTACCTGTACATCGATCACATCCTTTATATCGTGATAATCCTTGTTTGGATCGAACGGTGAAAAACTAACCATAACAGCGAGGCTATCGGTATACTGTGGTTTATCCGCGGGCAACTCAAACGATGGTATTACCCAATGCCCGGAATCAAAACTTGTAAGTATGAGGCTTTGT
>DASYSW010000726.1:0-7429 GCA_036002905.1 Chitinophagaceae bacterium | reverse complement strand
AAGCAATCGGGTGAATGATCAATATTCCAATGATTGCAAAAATGCTTTTATCGCCTCCATCAAAGATCGCTATGGGGGCATTATTGTCAGCGGCATTTTGCAATATGGATCTCACTTGTTCAGGCTTAAAATGATGAATGGCTGAAAACATTGTCCTTATCCCTTTTAGGTCAGCGGGAACATTTGCAGCATCAATGGATCGAGTATCAAACTCTATTTCGCCATTCGTTTTATTTTTCAAGAGTTGGTAAGCATCAATATTTGGGAATTTATCAGTAAGCGTAAACGAGGTACTGTTTTTTGTGATTGGTTTCAGTTCATTATACACCTGTTCGATGTAGCCGCCTCCCCCCGAACATAGATCGACTATTTTGGTTTCGGTTGTTTGATTCAAAAGTTCATTCAATAGTCTGATACTTGGTTTGTAGACTTCTGTAGCAACCAGGAGATATCGCAGATAATCTGTTCCCCCGGTCCTTATCACATCGGGGAACCAAGATTGGTCTTCAAGTTCAAAAAGGTGAAACCGCATGGAGGATATTATTCCGGATAAAATTAAAGATCGCAGGGCATTGACATCTATGCAGAATTTCTTCCGGCGTTGATGATTCCAAATGAACAGCGCATCGCCAGCTTGCCAAAACTATTTTTTACCGGCAATTGATAATTTGCCCTCTCCATTTCCCGCATCTTCATAATGGCATATTGCTGAATGGTAGCCAATGGTAACACAATTCTTTCACGCATTTGAATGGAAAGCGATTCGACGGGGTAATCCGCCATCAATTCATTTTTGCCAGAAAGAAGTAGAATATAGCGTAGTGTCAATTCATATTCTTCATAGATCATTTGCCATAGCTCTTTATATTCAGGATGGGAGTTAAGATAAGCCGTCAATGGGAAGTAACATTTTTTCATCGCCATTTCGCAGTTGTCGATAAGCGTCTTAAAATAGAGGGATTGCTTATACAGGTTTTTTATTTCATTGAAATGGCCCTGCTCCTGTGCTTTTTTTAAGGCAGTACCGACACCATAATAGCCCGTAACATTTTGTTTTACCTGGCTCCACGAGCCCACGAACGGGATCGCCCTGAGATCTTTTAGCGTAAGCCTTGCCTGGCCCCCGCGTTTTGCTGGTCGCGAACCGATGTTTGTGTCTGCATAAAATTGCAATGGACTTACATAGCTGAGGTATTCCAGGAAATGAGGATGATTTTTTAAATCATTATAGGCATTAAAACTTTCATCAGCCAGCGTTTGGATCAATTTGCGCTCATGATCCTGGAGGGTCACCCTCCTGTCTACAAAAAGATCATTGGTGATGCCGGCATTGATCAATTGTTCCATGTTGTATTGGGCGGCGTCAATGGTACCAAAGCTGGAACTTACAGTTTGTCCCTGGATCGTCAATTGAATCTCGTTGTTTGCAATATTGTTTCCGAGCGAAGCATAGAATTTATGCGTTTTGCCTCCGCCACGCGCAGGGGGACCACCGCGTCCATCAAAGAATATAACATCAATATCAAACTCCTTCGAAATTTTTGTGAGCTCCTCTTTTGCTCTGAAGATGCTGTAGTTGGCCATCAGGTAACCGCCGTCTTTGGTTCCATCCGAAAAACCAAGCATAATGGTTTGCTTTTTTGCTCTCCTCTTTAAGTGTGCAAAATAGTCTTCGTTTTCATACAACAGCTTCATTATTCTGCTGGCGCTTTTCAGATCGGCAATCGTTTCAAACAAAGGAACAATATCGATGTTAATCTCGTTGGCTGCCCACCCGCTCAATTTAAAAAGAGCAAATACCTCTATCACATTCAAGGCCGAATTGCATTGACTAATGATATACCGATTGCATCCCTGTTCACCATTATAACTTTGTATCGATTGAATGGCCTGCATGGTTTCAATTGCATCCTTGTCAGTGTCATTTTCAAAAACGGAAACAGGTTTTTCGGGTTGAAGGTTACATAAAGCCGCGAGTTTCTCTTCATCAGTAAGTGAAGGATAATTTTCCGGTAATAACGAATTATTCCTGCTGAGCGAGTCAAGGACTTTTGCGTGAACAGAGCTATCCTGCCTCACATCGAGTGAGGCGAAATGCAGCCCGAAGGTTTCAACTTTATTGACCAGGTTTTTAACAAGATTGATGAACAACCCATTGTGCTGCCGGATAAGTGTATTTGAAATATCGCGTAGTGTTTCTAAGACTTCATCCTTGCTGAGAGCTGTCCTGTTGCCCGGAATAAAAATATTATCGTACAATTTTTTTTCAAGCTCTGTAAGAGCAACGTCAACTCCTTCGAATGTGAGTCGCCTTTTTAATTTCCGCACGTCGAGATAATAGCACTTAATAATACTGCTTCGCAATGCGTCTGCCACTCGAAGGGTTGTTTCCGCCGTAACAAAAGGATTTCCATCTTTGTCACCGCCGGGCCAAAAGCCCATGTGAATTACCGGGTTCGCCGGATTCACTTCATCTGTAAACTGGTTCTTCATAAAGTTCACAATGCGTCCGGCTGCTGCATAAAAAACATTTTCGAGATACCATACCAGGCTTATCGCCTCGTCATATGGAGTCGGTTTTTGTTTTTTGAAAAAAGGTGTTTTGCCCAATTGCTGCAGGTACATATTTATCTGGTCGGTATTATTTTCAGACAAGGATTTTGACAGATCATGAATAATACCCAGCACGGCGCCCGGATAAAACTGTGTTGGATGCGCTGTCAGCACAAGACGGATCGAGAAATCTTTTAATTTTTCCGCCAGGTCACGCTGTTTTTGTGTTTGCTGAACATTCGTTTCCAATTGTTTTAAGGTACCGGCTCCGCTCATATCGTTCACGTACCTGAAAGCAGCATCTTCCAGCGCATCAAACAGGACTACTTGTCTTTCGGAATACTGGACAAAACGAAAAAGCAGGTCTAGTTGATCTTTTTCATCAGTATAAGATGTATGCTTCGTAAAGAATTCATCAATGATCTCAACAGGGTTTTTTCTCTTTTTATAGCCGTCTTCGCAAACAGTCAACAATAGGGAGAGAAGAATGCCCGTCTTTTCAATGCGATGGAACGGAAGTGAAGTAAAAAGACTATTGTATAGCTGGAATTTTAAGCCAACCAGGTTTTTAAAATGTTGCAAAGCCGCTGAGGACTGATGATCCATACAGTTGTTAGTTTAATCGTTTCGTGTTGGGCAAGCAACAGAGACGGGAAATTACTTCAATTTTCTCTTGAAATTGTTTGTTTTTCAATAATTGGGTTTTATCTTCATGCGGATTCAATATATGATATCTCGCTCAGTACATATCGCCTTCACTGCAGTTCAACTGTCCGGCTCTACATTTACAACAACAACTACAACATCCCGATAATCGGGATGTACAATACCATATTATCTTCGGGGTTTTTAACCTGCCATCTTCAAAGAAGAGGAATCTTTACGATGAGGCGGCAAGGAATAATTTAAAAAAGGGAAGAGAAAAATTAATTTAGCCATTTAAATATTGTTTATGCTGGTTTTGAAATTTGGAGGTACTTCAGTAGGGAGTGCTGAAAATATAGAAAAGGTAATAACGATCGTCAGGGAAAAATTGAAAGCAGGTAAACTGCTTGTTGTTGTTTCTGCAATGGGAGGAGCAACTGATGCGTTACTCGAATGTGGAAAATTGGCCGCGGGAGGTGATGAAACGTACAAGAAGAAACTACAAGAAATAGAGCAAAGACATATTTCAACAGTAAAGGAGTTAATACCTGTACAGCAGCAGAGTGCCTTGCTAAGTATGGTGAAAAAAATGTGCAACGAAATTGAAGATCTGTGCAATGGTATTTTTCTTTTGAATGAACTTTCGGTACGAACCATTGACAAACTTCTGAGTTATGGTGAATTGCTCTCATCACAAATGATAACTGCAGCGTTGGTGGGCAAAGGAACCGATGCCAAATGGGTCGATTCGAGAGAGATCATAAAGACAAATTCTGAATTTGGCAATGCAACGGTTGATTACACACTTACAAATGAAAATATTCAGTCGCTAATAAACGCAGATGACAAACTCTTTATTATTCCCGGTTTTGTGGCGTCTGATGCAAAGAATATTACTACAACGCTTGGCAGGGGTGGCTCAGATTTTACGGCTGCGATTTTTGCCGCTGCTGTTAATGCTGCCTCTCTTGAAATCTGGACCGACGTAAGTGGAATGATGACTGCTGACCCCCGGTGGGTAGCGAACGCAAAGATCATTTCCTCGATTTCGTACCAGGAGGCGATGGAACTTTCTCATTTCGGCGCGAAAGTTATTTATCCGCCAACAATACAACCCGTGCTGAGTAAAAACATCCCGGTGTGGATCAAGAATACTTTTGCGAAAGATGAACATGGCACAGTGATAAAGGACGATGCTGAAAGCGACGCGAATATTATTCGTGGCATTTCAAGTATAAACAACATTGCCCTACTGAGCCTGGAAGGAAGCGGAATGGTTGGTGTTCCCGGGTTTTCAAAACGATTATTTGAATCTCTTTCGGGCGCTTCCATCAATGTGATCCTTATCACGCAGGGTTCTTCAGAACACTCCATCTGCGTTGGGGTGGATGCCATAAATGCCGAAAAGGCAAAACAAGTCATTGACCAAGCATTTACCGGTGAAATAACAATGCTGCGGGTCGAACCATTGATCGTTGAAAAGGATCTTTCGATCGTTGCACTTGTCGGCGATCACATGAAGAGTCACCCGGGCATCAGCGGGAAAATGTTTGGTGCATTGGGAAAGAATGGTGTCAATGTAAGGGCCATTGCACAAGGTTCTTCAGAACGAAATATTTCTGCTGTTGTGAGCACGGCCGACGTTCGCAAAGCAATAAACGTTTTACACGAAGAATTTTTTGAAACAAGCTACAAACAGATCAATATTTTTATTGCCGGCGCTGGAAATGTTGGAAGCAAATTGATCCGGCAGTTGCACCAGCAACAAATGTTTTTGAGAGATCACCTGCGCCTCCAGATCCGCGTGGTGGGAATAGCGAATAGTAAAAGGTCCGTCATTAAGAATGAGGGAATTGATTTGTCCAACTGGGAGAAGGTGCTGGCCGACGGAAAGAACTCCGACATTGAACAATTCGTTGATGAGATCATTGAGAAAAACCTTCGCAATTCAATATTTGTTGATGTTACGGCCAGTGATAAAGTGGCAGAAGTTTATGAACGGCTTCTTCAAAAGACCGTTTCTGTGGTTGCCTGTAATAAAATTGCCTGCTCTTCGCCTTACGCCCGCTATAGAAAGTTGAAGGAACTTTCCAATGAATTCAACGCAAGTTTTTTATTTGAAACCAATGTTGGCGCTGGCTTACCTGTGATCGGGACATTAAGCGACCTTATTCGCAGCGGCGATAATGTCCAGAGTATTGAAGCGGTGTTGAGCGGAACGTTGAATTTTGTTTTTAATCACTACGATGGCAAGAGATTATTTGCAGACGTTGTTCAGCAGGCGCAGGATGAAGGATACACCGAGCCTGATCCAAGGCTCGATCTTAGTGGAAAGGACGTGATGAGAAAGATCATGATTCTGGCCAGAGAAACAGGGGAAAAAATTGAAATGGATGATATAGAAAATAATTCATTCATGCCCGAATCATGCATGCAGGGGAGTGTTGAAAATTTCTATGCTGAAATGAGGAAACATGAAGATCATTTCAAAAGATTGTACGATGCTGCAGCAAAAAAAGGTCATAAGTTAAAATTTGTGGCGAGATATGACAACGGTAAGGCCGCTGTTGGACTGCAACATATTTCATCGGAGCAGGACCTTTATCATTTATATGGAAAAGACAATGTGGTTTTATTTTATACCGACAGGTATACCGAACAGCCGCTCGTTGTAAAGGGTGCCGGAGCAGGTGCAGAAGTTACGGCTTCTGGAGTGTTTGCAGATATTATGAGGGCGGCAAGAGTTAATTAAGCAATGAAGAAAGTAAAAATTTCAGCACCAGCAACTGTTGCCAATCTTGTTTGCGGATTTGACATCCTCGGCATGGCATTAAATGATCCGAGTGATATCATGGAAGTAAGCTTGCTGGACGAACCCGTGATAAGGATCAAACATGCAGACGAATACGATCTTCCTGTTGAACCGGCAAAGAATGTGGCAGGCGCGGCTTTGATTGCTTTGCAGGAGGCTTTTGAAAACAAGGTAGGATTTGAGGTTGTGATCGATAAGCGGATAAAACCGGGTAGCGGTCTTGGTTCAAGTGCTGCAAGCTCTGCCGGCGCCGTTGTGGCGGCCAATCATTTACTGGGAAATATTTTTTCAAAAGAAGATCTTGTTCGTTTTGCAATGAATGGTGAAAAGGTTGCCAGCGGTGTAAAACATGCGGACAACCTGGCTCCATGTATTTATGGTGGTGTTACATTGATACGTGCTATTTTGCCGCTTGATATAATTCCCTTATCAGCTCCGCCCCTTCATGTTACTGTTGTACATCCACAGATCGAGGTGAAGACGTCCGATGCAAGACAGATCCTTCGTAAGGAGGTGCAATTAAAAAATGCGATCATGCAGTGGGGCAATATTGCCGGGTTAGTAACTGGTTTCTTGAAAAATGATTATGGTCTTATCGGACGTTCATTGGAAGATGTGATCATTGAACCTGTTCGGAGCATCCTGATCCCGGGTTTTGATGAAGTGAAAATAAATTCAAAGGAAGCCGGCGCATTGGGAGGTGGAATATCAGGAAGCGGACCCTCCATTTTTATGCTTAGCCAGGAAGAGAAAACAGCAAGAGAAGTTGAAAAGATCATGAAAAATGTTTTTCAGAACATAGGAGTTGAGTATAAGACTTATGTTACTTCTATAAATTATGAAGGCGCGAGAGTGGTGAGTGGTGAGTGGTGAGTGGGAATATAAGATTGCAAGTTAAATCTAAAATCAAAAATCGTAAATCAGTTTGAACTACTATAGTCTCAATAAACAATCGCCTGCTGTTGATTTTAAGGAAGCATCAATTAGAGGCCAGGCGCCGGATAACGGTCTATATTTCCCGGAACATATACCGGTGTTTGATACATCGTTTTTCCATAACCTGGAAAAGATGGACGATGAAGAGATAGCTTACCACGTTATCCAGCCTTATGTAAGCGAGTCAATACCCGGAGACATCCTGAAACAAATTATTAAAGACACGCTCAGTTTTTCTATTCCCCTTGTGAAGCTGAATGAGGATATTTTTTCGCTTGAATTATTTCACGGGCCGACGCTGGCATTTAAAGATGTCGGGGCACGATTCATGAGTCGTTGTCTTGGATATTTTGCCAAAGAGAGAAATGAAAAACTGGTTGTTCTAGTAGCTACTTCCGGGGATACAGGGGGCGCAGTTGCCAATGGTTTTTATGGTGTGACGGGAGTTGAAGTGGTAATTCTTTATCCTTCGGGAAAGGTAAG
>DASYSW010000725.1:0-15068 GCA_036002905.1 Chitinophagaceae bacterium | reverse complement strand
CATTGTTCATATTACCGGTATGGGAATTTCCTATATTTTTTTACTAACTGCCTTCTATGTTGACAATGGGAAATTTTTACCGATCTGGAAAAATTTTTCTTCCCTGGTTTACTGGCTTCTCCCGGCGGTCGTGGGAATTCCAATAATTATCAGGACCCTGTTGCGACATCCGTTGTCAAGGGACTATTTTGGGCGAAATTAAAATGTCCAAAATAAAAGGCCACTTCATTGAAGAAGTGGCCTAAATGTGTGTTTCAACATTTATTTATTACCTGTACCACTTGCTGTTGGGGAACACTTCTGTTCCTTAGTGCAAGATTGATCCTTTATACAAGTGCTAAGATCGCAACATTTAGGATCGCAATTCTTCGGATCACAATCCTTCACCTGTCTGCATTCTGTCTTAGCCTTTTTCTGGCTTTTCTTTTTGCCTCCACCATTTGCTGCAAAGGCTGGGCTGCTCATTAGGGCAATAGCCAGTAAGCCTAAAAATATATTTTTCATTTTTAAGAATTAAGTGTTTATAAAAAAAATGATTAATCAGAAATCAGGAAACAATTTCAGGAGAGTGCCAACATTCAGAAGTAGCTTTCGACAGCTTGTTATCATCAATCAAGAAGAGTTTTTGTTTATTCCATGCAGGAATTTCTGAGGGTGTAAAGAAATTTTCCACTAGATAGCAACACATACCGATCGAACATGGGACGAATGGATTGCAACCCTTATTCTGGCAGTCCTTTTTTTCTCCGGAACACGCCTTTTTCTTTGAGCAAGAGGTTTGTTTATGACATGTACGTTCTGTTACTTGTTTATTTGTCAGCTGGTAATTTATTAACAGAGGTTGTATATGCAAACCGGCCATGATCAATACAAACAAGCAACTGAATATATATGATCCCTTTTTCATCAGGGTTAAAGATACAAAGCCGGCAGATTAAAGTCAAGCTTTGCCGCAGAATCGTTCTGTATTCAATTGTTGCGTTTATTTCAGTTTATTGAGTTCCTGAATTCATCGGGCGTCATGCCTGTTCTCTGTTTAAAAAACCTTGTGAACTGCTGCTGATATTTGAAGCCGAGGCTGCTCGCAACTAGAGTAATGGTTTTTTCGCTATCGAAAATTCTTGTTTTCGCTTCGTCTAAAAGTTTAGTTTGTATGTAGGTGGTGCCTGTCTCGGAGGGAAATTAGCCTGAAATCAGATAATTACATTTTTGCCCGGCTGGAGAAGAGCTCTGTGCCACTGAAACACGGCGGAATCAAATTGAAGCTTAATTTTAGCACTAAGTTGTCTATTCTTTTACAAAAAAATGAACATGAAAAATATATTAAGGATTTGTATGCTCATTTCTTTGGCACAATCGTGTTCCCCGGCGCTATCAGTTGCTCAAACAAAAAGAGACACAACAAGCTATATTCAAACAGTGGATATTGAATCAGGAAAAATTGATACAATACTGATTGCCAGGGGAGACTTTGAAGCGCCTAACTGGCACCCTGATAATTTTCTTGTAATGAACTTTAGAGGGAAAATGTATAAACTTGATCTGGCGACAAAAGCATTAAGTGTAATCAATACCGGCTCTCTTACTCATCTTATGGATGATCACGGAATTTCTCCCGATGGTAAATGGTTAGCGATTACAGATTTTGATTCCAGTGGTCATTCCCTGCAGAAGTATAAATTTTATATCTACACTGTAGCTGCTACAGGCGGCGAACCAAAGAAGTTGACTTTTGGAGACCTTGCTTTCTGGCATGGATGGAGTCCTGATGGCAAAACAATAGCTTTTTGTGGCGGCGCAAACTTCAGTAACCTGGATGTTTATATAATCCCTGCCGAAGGAGGCACACCGAAAAGATTAACCGAAACGGAAGGCTTGGATGATGGACCCGATTATTCTCCTGATGGCAAGTTCATATATTTTCATTCATACCGCACACAGCATATGCAAATCTGGAGAATGGACAATGATGGGTCACATCCGGAACAAATGACGTTTGATGAAAATTCTAATTGGTTTCCACATCCTTCACCGAACAATCAATGGGTTGCTTACATAGCGTATACTACTGACGAAAAACAAAACCATCCATTTGGAAAAAATGTGAAGCTTCGTTTGATGGATACTAAAACTAAAGCCGTCAAAGATATTACGCCCGTATTTTTTGGTGGGGCAGGAACTATCAACACTCCTTCGTGGAGCCCTGATAGTAAAAAAATTGCTTTTGTGAGCTATTCAGTAGAGTAGTGAGACAGTTTTTAGTTGGTGATTCTCCAAAGGCATAGGACAATCCCCAACTTTTAAAATAGACCCCAATTTGTGCCCCAGTTAGGATTCCGATCGAATTTCATTCAACCTGTTTTGGAATAATGTGTCAAGGGTTCGAAGACAAAAAAGCAAGGCCGGCATTTAATTTATCGTATATTCAAAGGACCAAAACTTTCTAACAACCAAGGCCCTTCTTATGTTTATTAAAACAAAGCATCATCATTCGCACCACCACATCGTGTCTGTTGCCGTGATAGTAGGCGCGTTAGGCTATTTTGTCGATGTATATGACTTGCTCCTCTTTAGTATCATTCGTAAACCAAGTCTTACAGAATTAGGCTTAAATCCCATTACAGATGGAGAAAATATCCTGAGCATTCAAATGATTGGTCTGCTGCTCGGCGGTGTGCTATGGGGAGTGCTTGGCGATAAAAGGGGCAGACTAAGTGTTTTGTTTGGCTCCATTTTAATATACTCACTTGCCAATATTGGCAACGGCTTTGCTCAAAACTATACACAATATGCAGCGTTACGTTTTATTGCCGGTGTAGGCCTGGCGGGCGAATTGGGAGCCAGCGTTACGCTTGTAAGTGAATTGGTTTCGAAAGAACACAGAGGAATTTGTACTTCTGTCATTGCCAGCGTTGGGCTTTGTGGCGCCATTGTAGCTTACTTTGTAAAACAGGAATTCAGTTGGCGGATTTGCTATTTTATTGGTGGCGCAATGGGATTGCTGTTGTTGGTTTTGCGGGTATCAATTTTTGAAAGTGGCTTGTTTGCAAAAATGAAAGACATGGCCGTAAAAAAAGGGAATTTGCTGATGTTAGTTAACCCGAGGGAAAGATTTGTGCGTTACCTCAAATGTATTTTGATAGGATTACCAACCTGGTTTGTTGGAGGCATATTGATCGGTTTCTCCGACAAATTTGCCCTGGAAATGCATATTAAAGAACCCATTGATGTTGGAAAAGCAATACTATATTTTTATGTAGCGGGTTCGGTCGGTGATATCATCATTGGTTTCCTGAGCAATATTTTAAAAAGCAGGAAGGCACCAGTATTCATTTATTTCCTGATCACAGTCGTGTGCATGATTTTATACTTTACGCAGAATGAAGGAAGTGCCAACATGTTTTATGGAATTTGTGCAGGCCTGGGTTTCGGCGGTGGTTTCTGGGCCATCTTCATAACCATGGCTGCAGAACAATTTGGCACAAACCTGCGGGCAACAGCTACAACCACTGTTCCTAATATGGTTCGTGGTTCATTGCCACTCACAATTCTCTTATTCAAATGGCTGCGGAGCATAACGGGCGATGACTATGTCATGAGCGGATGGATTACGGCCTCCGTGTGTATGGCCATTGCCGCTATTGCGCTCTATTTTAAAAAAGAAAGCTTCGGGAAAGATCTAAATTTTGTCGAAGCATAGCTGCTCATTTGGTGCGACGATCCTACTTAGGTACTTAAACATTCTCAGACCGTGCTTGCGGCTCCAAGAAAATCAACTATGATTTAGCAATCTAATTTTGAGGATCACTATATAAATGAGTGCAATCGCCATCAGCCAGGCCATAGCAATGATAACACTAGATTGTATTTTGTCTTTTTTTGTACCCATCAATCTTCGACTCTCTTCATGCGTAGTGTTGGAATCGGGGATACCATCAGTGGGAATTTCTCAACGACGACATTCGAAGGATCTAATCCAAAACCCCTTTCTTCAGAGAGGCTGATGTCTTTTAACCAAAAATGAAGCTTCATCATGACGCGTTCCCAAAAAGGCAATTCGTTATCCTGGCTTAAATATTTTTCCATTACAATGAACTGGAAATCCCCCACTGTATTATTTTTATTAAGAGATTCATAACGACTCGCGATATTGACTTCTTTATTTATTACTAAATCCTCTACCACTTTCTGGAACATCAAATTAACACGAGGCTGTACTCTAAAGCCCAGTCTGAATTCGACCCGTATTATATCATTTGGGATGATATGATCTACTGTATATTCAGCAGTGTAGGGATCGTCTAATGTATGGACATGAATAAACCAATAAATATCGGCCCGCTTTGGTTTTTTATTTAAAATTGAATAAATGATCTTGTGCTCTATTTCTTTTGGGTTGTCGGCGCTTGTCAAATAAACCAGGTGCGTAGCATACTTAGCAACAGACCTGTCATTGCTGAGTTCTTGTATCTTGGGTACATAATGATCAAGCCTTACAAACTCCACATATCGATTTTTAATTTTTCTTGCCTTAAACCAGTTGTACATAACAACAAACAGGAGACCGCCAACCAATAGAGTTACATAACCTCCATGTGGAAACTTATCCATGTTGGCATACAGGAAGCTAAATTCGATCGTGAGATAAACAGAAAGGTATAGATAGATCAAAGCAGACTTTGTGCGGCGTACAATCAGGTAATTGGAAAAGAGTACAGATGTCGCGATCATGGTCACCGTGATCGCAAGACCGTAAGCGGCTTCCATATTCGAAGCCTTCTGGAAATAAAGCACGACCCCCGTACATCCTGTGAATAAAAGCATGTTTGCAGCCGGAACATATAATTGGCCTTTCGCTTCGGTGGGATAATTAATTCGCAACCTGGGCCAAAGATTCAAACGCATCGCTTCGCTTATCAGTGTGAAAGATCCGGAAATCAAAGCCTGGCTGGCGATGATCGTGGCTGCTGTGGCAATAGCAATTCCAAAATAAATGTACCATTGCGGCATAACACCGTAAAAGGGATTAAAGCCAGCTTCGATCGTATCTGAACTGATCAATTCTCCTGAATGATTTTTTAGAAGCCATGCCCCCTGGCCCAAATAATTAAGGATGAGGCATGTCTTTACAAAAGTCCACGAGTAACGGATATTCCATTTACCACAATGACCCAAATCTGAGTATAAAGCTTCAGCCCCGGTTGTACATAAGAAAACGCCTCCCAAAACGTAAAAGCCGTGGGGATAACTAATCAAAAGTTTAATTCCGTAATACGGATTGAAAGCCCGAAGGATGGATAAGTTGTCAAATAGATGCGCAAGTCCCAATACAGCAAGCATGGTAAACCAGATGGTCATTACCGGACCAAAAGATCTTCCAATGAATGCTGTCCCAAATTGCTGAACAAAAAACAATGCTGATAAAATTCCAATTACTATGTAAATAACTGTCCATTGGCTTATGTTATGAAAAATAGGAACCTGCTTCAATCCTTCTACGGCGGACATGACAGATATAGGCGGTGTAATCATTCCATCCGCAAGCAACGCGGCACCGCCAATCATTGCTGGAATGACGAGCCATTTTTTGGTTCGCCTGACGAGGGCAAACAGCGAAAATATCCCTCCTTCGCCCCGGTTGTCAGCTTGTAAAGTCAGAATCACATATTTAATTGTTGTTTGGAGGGTAAGGGTCCAAATAATCAGAGACAACGAGCCTATAATTAATTCTTCGCTGATTGTTTTGCCGTTTATGATTGCGTTCAGTACGTAGAGCGGTGAAGTGCCAATATCTCCATAAATGATTCCAAGGGCAATTAGAAGACCGGCTACGGAAACTCTTTTGTTCGATAACATTTTTTGTTAAATGGGATTAGATAAACCAAAAATAACCGGGGAACGCAGTCACCACATTGTTGAGAGCTGGTTCCGGGTAAAATCTTTATAAAATCTTTATGCGATTAACCGAGTTTTGTTTGTTCATTTAAGGCTGAGTTACATTTGGTACAAAATGGGTTTCGGTCCAATAAATATAATGCCAGCATGGAAGCAATACCTGTACTGTGTTATTACAGTTCTGGTCACGGCGGGTATCTGTTTTGGCCTATCTGGATTGATTGGCTACAGGGTAGTCGCATTCATCTTGCTAGTTACAGTTTCTATACTGGCCATCACATTTGACATTTTACCGGTGCTCGTTGGAGCGGCACTTAGTGCTTTTATCTGGAATTTCTTTTTCATTCCTCCAAAATTTACGATTCACATATCAACTACAGAAGATACCATCTTGCTGATCATGTATTTTGTAATCGCGATGATCAATGCTGTTCTGACTTACCGAATACGACGGGTTGAAAAAATCTCCAGGATAAGGGAAGAAAGAGCAAATAGTGTCAAGCTCTACAATACTATTCTCAATTCCTTATCTCATGAATTAAGAACACCTCTGGCTGCTATTATCAGTGCCACTGACAATCTCCAAACGAATTCTCATCTTATCCCTAAGGACAGGGAACAACTCATTGCCGAGATATCAAAGGCGTGCTTAAGATTAAATCAGCAGGTTGAAAACCTGTTGAACATTTCTCGCCTTGAATCCGGCCACATTCAACCTAAAAATGACTGGTGTGACATAGTCGAATTGGTTTATGATGTGGTGAGAAGAGTAGAGGAGAACAACCCGGAAAGGAAAGTTCATATTAGCATTAATCAAGAGTTTCCGCTTTGTCTCTTAGATAAAGGCATGCTTGACCAGGTGATCTATAATTTGCTAAATAATGCGGCTATTCATACGGAAACACGTGCGAGGATCGATATTTCTGCCACCGTCCATGGGGATCTACTAACCCTCATAATAGAAGATACAGGGTCGGGCTTTGTTAATGGTGATGTCAAAGATGTTTTCGATAAATTTTCCCGTTCAAAAACGCCGACGACGGCAAGGCGGGGATTAGGCCTGTCAATTGTCAAAGGGTTTACTGAAGCAATGTCAGGAAATGTTGATCTCGAAAGGGTACATCCAAGTGGCTCCAGGTTCGTGATAACTATCCCAGTAAAAAGTTCATCCATAAAACTTGCGGAGTATGAGCCGGGCAGAAATATTAATCGTTGACGACGAACCTCAAATGAGAAAGACGCTGGAAATCACTTTGCAAAGCAATGGCTATACGCCGAGATCGGCGGCTTCTGCAAAAGACGGGATGATAATGGCCTCCAACCATCCGCCAGCATTGATTTTATTGGATCTTGGTTTGCCTGATGAAAGCGGACATGTTTTGCTCCAAAAACTAAGACGGTGGTACACTAATCCTGTTATTATCCTTTCAGTTCAAAAAAATGAAGAAGATATCATTAAGGCACTTGATAACGGGGCCAATGATTATTTATCCAAGCCCTTCCGGACAGGCGAATTACTTGCAAGAATACGATCTGCTCTGCGTACCTTAACAACAGATGACGCCGATACCGCTCTTAATTTCAAGGACCTTCAAATAGATTTGTCCGCAAGACTGGTCAGGAAAAATAATCAACTTGTAAAGTTAACCTCAACGGAGTATAATTTATTGGCATTGCTGGTAAGGAACGAAGGAAAGGTACTAACCCACCAATATCTTTTAAGAGCTATATGGGGGCCAGGCTTTATCAATCAATCAGAATACCTCAGAGTTTTTATTGCACAGATAAGAAAGAAAATCGAGACCGATCCCAATAGGCCAGAATATTTATTAACCGAATCCGGTGTTGGTTACCGATTTATTAGCCAGGCCTGATGTCATGCCTGGAAATATTTTGATAAAAGATATGAACAATTGTGAAAGCTTGTTCGCCGAATTCTATAGGGTCTATTACCTTCTTTGAGAGCCACGGCTACTCTGTGCGAAGGCTCTTCACTGGATTTGTGACTGCTGCTTTTATCGCCTGGAAACTTATCGTTGTAAGTGCAATAATTATTGCAATTAATCCACCTGTAAGAAATATCAGCCAGCTCACATCAACCCGGTAAGCATAATTCTGCAACCATTGGTGCATGTAAAACCATGCAACGGGTGTAGCGATGGCAAAGGCAATTGCAATCAGTACGATAAATTCCTTTGAAAACAAATAAACGATATGGCCCGTGGTGGCACCAAGTACTTTGCGGATACCCACCTCCTTAATACGTTGCACTGCCATGAATGAAGCGAGACCATACAACCCAAGACAGCTAAGAAATATGGCGATCACTGCAAAGATTTTATACAGTTGCGACAGCTGGTTTTCCTGTTTGTAAAAGCTTTCAACCTTATCATCAAGAAACTTGTACTCATAAACATAATTCGGAAATGTTTGCTCCCAGATTTTTTTAATGGATTGCATGGTAGAAGAAATTTTCGTTGTTGCAAGTTTTATGGAAGCCTGCCTGTACATGGTTGCGTTGGTGGCAATTAGCAATGGTGCCAGGCTTTGACGCAAAGACCTGTCATTAAAATCTTTCAATACACCAACAACAGGACATTTTATCAGGCCATCCATTATGCTTATTTCTTTGTTCAATATGTCTTCCGGCTTTTTCAGCCCCAAACTTTCCACGAATGATTCGTTCACCAGAAATTCTCTTGTCCAGTCCGATGGTTGCAAATTTCTTCCAACTACGAGTTGTAATTTATAAGTCGGCACATAGTCATTGTCCGCGAATTTGGTAATAGCCTGGAAATCTGCATCCTTTATTGCTTTGTCGAATTTGAATGTGGTAAACATATTGTTGTTATCTTCTATCGGGGAATTGGAGCTGAAACTTACCGCCTGCGCACCGTTTGACAAGAGCTGCTGCTTTAAATAATCCGTCAGCTTGCCCCCGGTACTGTCCGGACGATAAGGAACATTTACGATGGCATCTTTGTCGAACCCCAACGGTTGATTCATAAAATAATCCATCTGCCGTACAATGATGAGTGTTCCGATGATCAGCGCCTGTGCGATGATGAATTGAAAAACCACTAATCCTCTTCTTAGCGAAATTCCCTTTGCAGTATTTACTGTTAATTTACTCTTTAACGCATTTACCGGATTGAAGCGTGATAACACGATGGAAGGATAGAAGCCAGCGAGTGCGGTTACAACAATTGTTACAGTTAAGAGAAATAAAATAATTGTCGGGTCACCTAGTATGTTGAATGAAAGGGAAAGTTCCAAAAGCTGATTTACATAAGGTAATGCAAGAATTGTAATGGATGCCGCAAGTATCACGGCACTTGTAACAATCAAAAATGTTTCAACAAGGAATTGCATTTGCAGTCGAAATTTATTGCTCCCTAAGACTTTTCTTACGCCAACTTCCTTTGCACGGTTAACAGCTTGTGCAGTGGATAAATTGATAAAGTTTACGCAGGCAATTAACAGGATGAATGCTGCAATCAGCCGCAATACATTGAGCAGTTTATCACTGATCGTTTTGTTGCTGTAATTGCCGGCTTCTGCATCATAATGAACAGCACTTAATGGTTGTATGATATAACTGTCCTTGTTGTCGGCAGGTTGCACTTTTTGTGCATAGGCACGTAACTGTTGATCGACATTGCTGGCAGAAATATTCGGCGGCAACAAAACATAGCAACCAAAATCAGGTGCTGATAAATTCCACCCCGGTTGTTGAAATCCGTATTTCGCATCACCAGTAAAATCTGTTCCGTAAGCAACCACCAATTTTAGCTGGAAGTCTGTATTTGCCGGTATGGTTGCAAGAATGCCTGAAACTTTTAGCGCATTTGCGGGGAACTGGAACAATCCTGCGCCCATGCTATAATATCCCGTTATTTTAATGGTTTTACCCATTGCTTTCTTCCAGTCACCGAAATATGTTTGTGCAACTTCCTTTGTAAGCAGAACATTGTTTGGATCTTGCAAGGATTCATACGAACCTGCCAGCAATGGAAAATCGAACATTTTAAAGAATGAAGGCCCTGCGTAAAATACGCCGCTTTGTTCTTTAAAGTTCTTTATAGGAGTTCCATTGTCATCAATTACCTGTAATTCATCATTGTGGCTAGCATAAACCGGCGCTACTTGTTCAAGTTCAGGGAAAGCTACTTTCAATCCTGCGGGCAGCGGAAAAGGAACGTTTTTCCCATAAGAAATACTTGCTGCATCTGTGTGATGAACTTCGGTCAACACACGATAGACACGATCTTTCTTTGAGTGAAAACTATCAAAGCTTGTGTGAAATTGGATAATGATAAAGATCATCATACAAACAGCAATGCCAACAGCCAACCCCGCGATGTTGATAATAGTGTAATTCATGTTACGGATCAAACTCCTGAACGCGGTTTTAAAATAATTTTTAAACATAGAATTTGCTTATGGGTGATTGAGTAATGAGTAATGAGTAATGAGTAATCAGTAATCAATGATCAGTGATCAGTAATCAATGATCAGTAATCAGTAATCAATGATCAGTAATCGTGATTATTCATTACTCATTATTCATTTTTTTACGTCCACTTCCCTACAAACTGGTTAAAAGCATCTTTATATTGATCGCCGACAGTAATATGCCTTTTACCGATCTGTAACGAGGTTTTGGTCATCGAGGTGATTTTATCCAATGCCACGATAAATGAACGATGTACCCGCATAAACCTACGGGGAGGAAGTTTCTCTTCCAGGTCCTTCAGGCTCGTGAGGGATAATACACCCTTTTCTTCGTTCTCCAGGTGCACCTTAACGTAATCCTTCAAACCTTCGACATACAAAATATCATCCAGGGCTATTCGCACCCACTGGTATTCCACTTTGAGGAATAAGTACTGGTCATCTAAGTTTTCCGGCTTAACCGCGGCGGGGCGGTTGATGAGCTCGAAATACGAATGAGCCTTGGTGGCCGTTCTTAAAAATTCCTCGTAATTGAAAGGTTTTAGCAGGTAATCAAGTGCGTCGACCTTATAACCTTCGAGCCCAAATTGCTCAAACGCCGTGGTAAAAATAATGCGCGGAGTCTCCGGACCTTTACCAATGACCCTTGCCAATTCGATCCCGTTCAAATCGGGCATCCGGATATCAAGATATATCAGGTCGACCTTCTGCGAATGTATTGCCTTGAGTGCCTCTACTGCGCTCGGGTATTGGCCCACAAGATTAAGAAACGGGGTTTGTTCTATAAACTTGCAAACAAGACTGAGCGCAAGAGGCTCGTCATCAACAGCTATACAATTTAATGTCATGACAGGTCCAGAACTAAGTGAACAGAATACTCGGTTGCAGCCTTCGTCTTGCTGATATCGAGTTTGTACTTACCCGGGTAAAGCAGATCAAGCCTGCGGCGGGTATTTATCAGGCCAATACCGCTGTCGGTATCCAGGCTAACACTATTGTCTTTCCTTATCGAATTGAGTACCTTCAGATCAAGTACTTTATCTCTTTGAAAAATGATAATATCTATATAGCTCGCCTGCGTCGCGCTTACGCCATGCTTAAATGCATTTTCAACAAAAGGCAATAAGATCATTGGCGCCAGTGGCATATCCTGAACGCTGGCGGGTGTATCGAGAGTTATCTTCACCACATCGGTCAGTCGTAACTTCATCAGGCTGATATAATTTTTCACGAAAGCAATTTCCTGGCTCAGCATGTTTTTGCCTTGCTGGGTATCATACAGCAGGTAGCGCATCATTTTAGATAACTGGTGGATGGCTTCACCGGCTACCTTTGGATCTTCAGCGGTGAGCACGTAAATATTATTCAAGGTGTTAAAAAAGAAATGCGGATTGATCTGGGCCTTCAGGAATGAAAGTTCTGTAGTCACCTTATCTTTTTCCAACTCTTTTCGCTCCTGGTTATCCCTCTGCGACTTTTGTATCGCGGTCATGGCCGTGCTGATGCCCACTACCAGCGCAGTGATGGTAACCGTAAGCGTTATTCCCGGTATGCCACGCCTGCCAGGGATAAATCTTGGCGGACCGGGGTGTCCCAATTGCTCCGCAGCCTGTCTCAGGATGCGCTCTTGCGAATTCGTATAAGCTCTGTCCAAAGATCTGTTCATGAATAGAATGGCTATTACTATACCAATAATGATTACAAAATAGTACACCCTGTAATTTCTCAACAGTAACCTGGGAACAAGTACAAATGCGTTCAAATAAAAGGTTATCACCAGCAAGCTAAGTTCAAGAGTTTGTTTTATCCAGAATTGATAAGGAATCTCGAAATTCGAAAGTACCGGCTGATAGTAAAAAATAGCAAGGCCGAAAACCGCCCATACCAGTACGTGTATCATCACACCGATTATCTTTCCGTACGAACTTTGTGCTTGCACCTCTAAATCAATTTGAGTCCCGTACAATATTATGCAACGGGTCGCGGGCCGCAAAATGAAACCCACCGCCGGTATCTTTTCACCGACGAACAGCCAACCAGGCTCTCTCAAGACAATTTGGTTATTTATCGACTGAGGGCGGACGGTTTATAGCATAAAATCACGACTATGTATACACTTTGTTGCCCTTTGTCGATTGCATTTTTGGCTGTAAAAATAATGTGATTGCTTTGCCTCATCATAATTTTCACAACCGCAGAATTTCATACACAGACAGCGCGAATAATCACCGATTTGTAAACAAAAATCTTTAATCAATAGCAAGGTGTGAATCACCTTAAATCCGGCCCTCTTTTTTAAGAGGGCTTTTCATTTTTTAAGACTTACCGACAGGCCGCGGGAATTGATCAAGGTAAATTTTATTGCATTGATTAACGTCACCAGGTAAACATTACCATAACTTACTTTTTGCGTCGAAAAGTTACTGGAGTATTAATTATTAACGAAAAAGCTTTTCAATTCTTAGCTTTGGATATTCTTTAACTATATACAAGCGATACGATATGGTCAGAATATCTCTAAAACAAAATCTGAAATCATTTCTTCTTTTTTCTTGCTTGCTTGTTGGATTAGCTGCAACAGCGCAAAAAGCAAAGAAACTATTTAATGGAAAAGATCTGGCAGGCTGGACAGTTCATGGAACTGAAAAATGGTATGTACACGATGGTGAACTCATTTGTGAAAGCGGCCCTGACAAACAATACGGCTATTTGTCCACTGATAAAAATTATGGCAATTTCATTCTCACGTTGCAATTCAAACAGGAAGCAAATGGCAACAGTGGCGTATTTTTTCGTTCACAGATTCCTGAAGGTGTAAAAATTAGCGGATGGCAGGCGGAAGTGGCCCCAATGGGGGAACATACAGGAGGTATTTATGAATCGTATGGCCGGGGCTGGCTTATAATACCAAAACCGGAAGATGAAAAATATCTGAAGGCCGGCGACTGGAATACCTATAAAATAAAAGTTGATGGCGATGAAGTAACAACCTGGCTAAATGGGCACCAAATGTGTTATATAAAAGACACAAAGATTGGTGAAGGCGCTGGGTTTATTGCTTTACAAATTCATGAGGGTGGCGGTATCAAGGTAAGATGGAAAAATATTGAGATACAGGAATTGCCTTGAATGTACCTTTGGACATCGCAAATTCTGACGACTTCAGCATTAACCCATATTTCTTTAATCGCTGCAACTGGAAAAGACTCCAACATCAGATCAGTTTGATTAAGTGGAAAAAAACAAGTTTGTCGTTTTAGTGTTTACCGCCAGCGGAACGCTTTTTGCCTATTAAATTTGAGATCCATGCCCCTGTCCCTTTTGAGATTTATCTTAAAAGTTCTTTTTATGGTCCGATGGTGACGGTGTTTTTGCACTTCATTTGCTGTATTGTTCCTTCTACATTTTGCCATTAAAATTTAATTCATCATGCCAGGTGATAGTAAAAAGTCTTTTTCACACACACATAAAAAACTGCCATCATTGAAAGAGGACGACTATTGGGTTGAAACGATTAATAATGTAGCGGCATTTACAGGTGTTTATTTGGATGAACGCTTCAAGATAAGATATAGCTTCAAGACCAGGGAGTGGATTGGCCTTGACGATGAGGAGCCGTTTAAGGGTTACGCAGAGTTGCTCAAATGGGAATTGTATTTACATGAAGGGTGGTTGCCACAGCGCAATCAGCCGGATCTGGCTTAGCCGGTTACTAATGCCTTCCCTTTCCAAAACTTTTTGGAGTCATAAGGCGCATTTTACATGTTTGTCTATGCAAATAAAGTGTTTGTCGCAAACCAACCACTATCGAGACGTTTCAAATAACTTTAGATTGTCGTGAACGCAACGTTATTTTTCAAGATCAACATATCAACATGCCCGCTATTTCCTTTAAGCAAAATCATGCTTCCTTCTTAGCACTTACATTACTTGGAGCAGTATTAGTTTCGTGCAGCAAGATTGAATCATCCGAAAGTAACAAGAAACCTGAAGACAATCGGTTTACAAAAGTGGTCCTCACCCAAGGTTTCGACGAACCGATGGCGATGACATTTACAACCGATGGCGGGGTTTTGATAGTTGAACGAAAAGGCGCACTTAAAGTATTCAACACAAAAACAAACAAGGTAAAAACTATTGCCACGATTCCGGTGAATACGAAGTATATAAGCAAAGAAGGCGTGGTAAGTGAAGCAGAGGAAGGATTGATGGGCATTGTTGTTCATCCTGATTTTGCAACCAATCACTGGATATACATGTATTACGCAGATCCGGCGGATACAAAGCATGTGCTGGCAAGATGGGAGCTGCATGGTGATTCGTTATATCCTGCCTCAAAAAAAATAATACTTGAAGTACCAACACAAAGAGAGGTGTGCTGCCATACCGGCGGCGGGATGGTGTTTGATACGCACGACAATCTCTATTTGACCGTCGGTAACAATACAGCAAACCCAATATCCGGCACAGCATCATATGATGAAAGGCCTGGCAGAAGCAGTTGGGATGATCAACGCGGCTCAGGAAACACAAATGACTTGCGCGGAAAGATCTTACGCATCCATCCGGAAAATGATGGTACATACTCTATTCCCGAAGGAAATCTATTTCCAAAGGGAACAGCGCAAACAAAGCCCGAGATCTATGTAATGGGCGATAGAAATCCGTGGCGTGTTTCGATTGACAGCAAAACAGGTTACCTGTACTGGGGTGAGGTT
>DASYSW010000724.1:0-6679 GCA_036002905.1 Chitinophagaceae bacterium | reverse complement strand
ACGGACAGTATACGTACATTTTCGTACACGTGAATGTAGGGGATTAAAAATTCTCGCGGGCAAGGGAATGGCCCCAATTACAGGAAGGGTTGAATCGATGCCCAGACGGCGGCAAAATTGCAGAAGAAAATGACATGATAGCAACCGGGTATCAGGGCAACCTGGGCATTATGTATGTATTTGGAGCATTGGATAAATTCGTCAATCGTACTATAACCATCCTGGTCACCATTCATTAATAGTACGGGGCATTTGATCTTTTCAAATGTCTCCTTGCTCATGTAGTCGTTGTTGTACATGTCGCTCAGTTTTGACAAGCACTCACCCCATCGATCCACCTCCACCATTAATTTTAATCGCGAAGAAAAGAACGCCGAATCTGATTTCATCAGTTTCTCCGGTGTGTAGTTTAGCTTTTCGTGTTGCCTGTCCTTCGGCCGGTCACCAACGCCCATTACAATTAGTTTCTTTACCAATTCAGGATAAAGAGCTGCGAACTTAAGTCCACTCAGGCCACCATCGCTGAACCCGATGACAGTGACACTATCTTTTGTTATCGATCGGATCACTTTGTAAGCATCATCAGCCCGTTGTTTATATGTGAAAGGATCTTTTCCCATTTCAGATTTGCCATGACCTCTTGTTGCGATGCATATTACCTGGAAATTTTCTGCCAGTTTAGGGATGAAGGGTGCAAATTCATCGATGTATCCATAGATACCACCATGCAACATCACAAGCGGTTTGCCTTTTCCATATATTTCATAGTAGATCTTTGTTCCGTCGATATTAATATAATGACCGGCTGCAGGGTTGTTGCCATAGGGAACATCCTGGGAAAAAATTTTGCCTGATAAAAAAATGAGGGCGAAGCTTAGTGTGATGTGTTTAAATTGTTTCATGGTAAGATGTTCTTTTTGCCTTGATGCAAAAAGAACCAAAAAAATCAAGGCAAATCGAATTGCTCCGCTCGATTTGCCAACCCACGCACAAGTTATTTAACTACCGGTTTTAATTGTCTTGAATTAGTTATTTTCTTTTTTATTAATGCTTTCTCCTTTGCCGTATTGTCTGCAGGTGGCACGGCTTATTATTGTAAATACTGCTGACGCTGTATTTTCGCTAATTTTCTTTAAAATCGAGAGTTAATCAAACTGGCGAAAAATAAGGCACTGGAAAATTCTTCCAAGACATTGTCAAACATTCAACCCCTCCGGGGTTCACGAAAACAGCTCCCATTGTTTCAACGGGCTAAAGCCTGTTGCCATTCACCATTCACCATTTTTCCTTGACGAGTAATCAGTAATGAGTAATGAATTGGCACTCATCACTGATCACTCATTACTCATTCCGTACGTAAAGACTTAACCGGATTAGCGATTCCCGCCTTCGCAGCCTGGAATGCTATGGTGATAAATGCCATAATCAATGCCACCGAGCCTGCGGCTATAAATATCCACCAACCGATTGAAATGCGGTAAGCAAAATCCTGGAGCCATTTATGCATAAAATACCAGGCGATTGGTGTAGCAACAAGTAAAGCGATCGCCACCAATTTCAAAAAATCTTTGGATAACAAACCAACGATACTTGTTATGGACGCTCCCAGGACTTTTCTAATACCAATCTCCTTTGTCCTGTTAACAGCGGCTAGTGCCGCAAGTCCAAATAATCCAAGACAAGCGAGAAATATAGAAATGCCACCGGCCCAACCAATGATGTTACTCCATTTTCTTTCCGTTTTATAAAAATTGTCAAGGCTTTCATCAAGAAAACTATAATTGAACGGCAGTTCGGCTACTACGCTGGTCCACGCTTTTTGCATAGCAGCGAGCGCCGGTGATGGATTACCCGGTCTTATACGCACAAAGAATTTATAAGGTGCATAATCATTAAACTGGTGAAACATCTGCGGCATCACTTTTTCCTTGAACGGACGATAATTGAAATCTTTGACTACCCCGATTACCACCGGCGTTTTTGATTCCATATAACCTTTAAGGGGCTGACCTATCGCATTGGCAATTGTCCAACCCATATCTTTTACCATCGTTTCATTGACAATGACTGAAGTAACCGTATCAGCTGCAACCTTCGGGTCGAAGTTTCTCCCTGCAACGATTTTCATTCCCATCAGCGGGATGTAATCCTTGTCAATAAAATATTCGAACACTTCTTTGTGGGTGCCATTGTATTCAAAACCTGTACGACTCCATCCCTGGTCTTCACCCAATCCTAATTCGGAACTCGCCACACCGGCAATGTCATTTCTTGAAAGTATCGCCTCGCGGAACAAAGGATATATCTCTTTCGTTTTTGTTTCGCTGGCATCGACCATTACAATATTTTCTTTAGTAAAGCCAGGATTTTTACTGGTCATATATTTCGTTTGCTGCAGGATGATCATAGTGCCCATGATCAGTGCAATGGACAAGGCAAACTGGACGGTGACCAAAGCTTTTGTAAAGAAATTGGATCCACTTACTTTTACTTTACTCTTTAATGCCTCTATCGGTTTAAACCCCGATAATATCAATGCAGGATAACTTCCGGCTAGCAATCCAACCAACAATGTCAATCCAGCCAGCATCCATATCATTTCGGGATATAATGAAAATGAAAATTGTAATTCTCTTCCGGAAAGCCGGTTAAAATAAGGCAATAACAATTTTGCGATCAGCAAACCAAGAATCGCTGAAAGAATACTTAACACAATAGCTTCTGAAAGAAATTGTATGACCAGTTGCTTTTTCCCGCCCCCAATCACTTTTCTTAATCCAATTTCTTTAGCCCTTCTCGCGGAACGGCCAATAGCTAGTGTCGTAAAGTTGATACAAGCAATTAGTAACACTCCTGCAGCAATGCTTAATAATATCCAGATAGTTTTGGGATCGACAGTGTCTACAATGCCACCCCAGATTTTAGTATCAGTGTGGCCAGCTTTTAAAGATTGCAGGCGAAAACTTACTGGTGGTGTTGATGCTTCCCATTTAAAACCCGATTCTTTTAATTCCTTTTCTTCATCAGGGTAATATTTATGACGGAAAGAGGCCAATTTTTTTACGTCATTGACCAGCCCGCTGCCGGACTGCAATTGAACATAGGTTTGATAGGATGACCGGTTCCAGTTGTTGACACTTCTCTTGCCTGATTTAGTTGTCAACATATATTCAAAACTGCCCAACAGGTCAAACCGGATCGAAGAATTGGCTGGAATGTTTTCTGCAACAGCACTGATAGTAAACGGAATGAACTCGTCCTCAATTTTGATCTCTAATGTGCGACCGACAACATTGTCCGTTCCGAAAAGTTGGTTGGCTTTTTCTTTCGTCAAAACAATATTCTGCAGCTCTCTCAATGCAGTTTCAGGATTGCCGTATTTTAAAGGAAACGAGAATACCGAAAATATTTGCGGGTCCGCAGTCGCCACACTTTCACGACTGACTTTATTATCAACCCTGATAAAACTTTTTCCCCAGGCGAGCTGTATCCGAACGAAATTCTTTACTTCCGGGAGATCCTGTTTCATGGCCGGACCGAGTGGCGCGGGCAAATAAGGATCACCTTCCGGTTGCTGGCCATTCATCGCTATTGTCCAGCGATAAACTCGATAAATGTTATCGGCATTTTTATGAAAGCGGTCAAAATTAAATTCATTGACTGCAAATAGTAGAAACAAAGTAAAACAGGCAAGACCTACGGAGAGGCCAAACACATTAATAAATGACAGCGCTTTTTGCCTGAACAGGTTTCGTACTGCGATTTTAAAATAATGTTTTATCATAAAAAAGGCTTTAAGCTATACGCTGTAAGCTATAAGCTTGTGACTTAGAGCTTGAGGTTTTATTATTCACTTCGTAATGATTTCACAGGATTGGCCATTGCAGCCTTTATAGCCTGGAAACTAATGGTAAATAAGGCAACGAATGTGGCTGACAACGCGGCAATGATAAATACCTCCCATCCGATATTGATCTTGTAGGCAAAATTTTGAAGCCATTTGTGCATACCCCACCACGCGACCGGGAATGCAACCAGCGCCGCGATCAGAACCAGCTTCAAAAAATCTTTTGAAAGCATGGCTACAATATTGCTTACACTCGCTCCGAGAACTTTTCGAATGCTTATCTCCCGGGTCCGTTGTTGAGTTGTGTAAGCAGCCAGTCCAAGCAAACCAATACATGCAATAAAAATCGCCAGCGAAGAAAATACCGTGAAAATTTTTTGTGTGATCTGTTCGCCGTGATATTGCCTTGCCAGTGTTTGGTCAAGGAAAGAATAATGAAAAGGACGGTTCTTTACAAAATTCTTCCACGTATTTTCAGTCAATGCCACAGCGCTTTTAAAATCTGCGGCTTTGATACGCATCGCGATCACGTTTGATGCGTCGCCAAATTTCCCGGAATAGTTGATAAACAACGGCGCAATCTGGTCATGTAAAGATTGAAAATGAAAATCCTTGATGACGCCTATTACGGTATACACATAGGGACTCCCATCGGGTGCATTTAGAAAACCTTCGGGAGTTGTTAGCCTTGCGCCAACCGGGTTCTTCAATTTCAATTCTGAAACGGCCTTTTCATTCAATACAATCGAAAGCGAATCCGTTGAAAAATCTTTTGAAAAAAATCTGCCTTCTTTCAATTCAAGCCCAAGCACTTTTGCATAATCATCGTCAACAAAAATGCCGCGACCCGTTACCTGTTCTTTAGAACTCATTTCCTGGTAACTGATCCCAAAAAAGTTTTGCTGACCCGGCATGGCAGTTGTTCCGCTTACTGATTCGACCCCGGCAATTTTTTCAAGTTCTGTTTTGAAAGATCTTGTTTGGGCTCGCTGTAGCAGGTCGGATCTCTCTACCATTATAATATGGTCCTTCCGGAAGCCGATCTTTTCTCCAAGCATATAATGCATCTGCCGGTGTACCATGAGTGTACAAACGATAAGTATAACTGAAATCGCAAACTGGAAAACGACCAGCCCGTTGCGGAGGGCTAAACCATATTTCTGTGATTTGAATCTTCCTTTTAATACCATTATCGGTTTAAAGGAAGATAGTACAAACGCAGGGTATGAGCCGGCGATGAGACCGATAACGATAGCAAAAACTAATATCGATAAAACATGAAGGGGTTGAAAGAAATAAAGTAGGCTCAAAGATTTTCCGGATAATTGATTAAATAAAGGCAACAGGAGAGCGATCAAACCAAATGCGACTATAACGCTGATAAAACTGATCACTATCGATTCAATTAAAAATTGACCAATAAGAGCCTTCCGCTCGGATCCAAAAGTCTTGCGAATGCCCACTTCCCGTGCACGTTCAACTGAACGGGCGGTAGCAAGATTGATGAAGTTGATACAGGCGAGGAATAAAATAAAAACGGCGATAATACTAAAGATGTATACTGCCGTCATATTTCCATTCGCACCCAATTCCCCTTCCATGTTCGAGATAAGATGAATTTTCTGCAGGGGCTGAAGATGATAATGATAACCATTGCCTTCTTTTATGAATTGATCAAAGTTTTCTGCGAATCTTTTTTCTACGTCACCGGCGACATATTTTTTTATAATGACAGGAAATTTTGACTCCAGTGATCTTACCGATGTGCCGGGGTTCAACAATAAATAGGTGTAGGCTGCAAAATTGATGTAGTTAAGCTCTCTTGTAAATTCAAAACCAGTTGTCGAAATGAGAATATCAAAAAGAAAATGTGAATTCCCGAGCCAATCGGCACAAATAGCGGCAATGTGAAAAACATTATTGTTGTTATTGTTGCCGTCGGTTTCAAACGTTTTATTAAAAGCAGCATCAACGGATCCAAAATATTTCTTTGCCGTTGTTTCGTTGATCACAACTGAATTGGGTTTCATCAATGCGGTTGCTGCGTCACCCTTAAGCATTTTTGAACTAAAGACCCGGAAAAAGTTTGAATCGGCTGCGAATACTCTCTTCTCCTCAAATACCTTGTCTCCAATTCTCAGGAAGAAGTTACCGTTATCACCCGTGAAACTGTAAAGGCGGACACTTTCTTTTACCTCGGGAAATTCAGCTTTAACCGCCGCGCCGATCGATTGCGGAATGAAGGCATAAGAGGTTGTGCGCCCGGGATAAATGCGGTCGAGCACAAGCCGATAAACATCTTTCGCTTTTTCATGCTGCTGATCGTAATTCAATTCACTTTGTACAAATAAAATAATAAGCAGGCACACTGCCATGCCGGTTGCTAACCCCAAAATATTGATAAGCGTGTACGCTTTTCTTTTACGCAGGTTGCGCAAGGCAACTTTGAAAAAGTTTTTGATCATACTTGGTATTTAAGTCAAAAGTAAAAAGTCAAAATTCAAAAAACGCCAATTTGAACTACCTACTTTTGATTTTTGAATTTTTACTTTTTAATTTATTACTCTGTTCTCAAACTTTTTACCGGGTTCATCAATGCCGCCCTCATGGCGTGATACCCAACCGTGCACAATGCAATAAGCGATGTAACGATCGCTGTCGCTACAAACACATAAGCCTGCACAGGGATTCGAAAAGCAAAATCCTGCAACCATTTATTGCCGGCCCACCAGGCAAGCGGAATGGCGATAAAAATAGCAATCCCGACTAACTTCAAAAAATTCTTTGCCACTAACAACGTGATGCTGCCAAGGTTTGCACCCAATACTCTTC
>DASYSW010000723.1:0-1790 GCA_036002905.1 Chitinophagaceae bacterium | reverse complement strand
ATACTTTGCTATATACGGAGAAATAAACTACGCACAACATGAGTATTTGCAATAGCAGGGCTGACGGAAGAGCAATCGGCAGCAAAGCTCTACTCAACTTCGGTTCGGGCTTGACGTTAAATAATTAAGCGACAAGATGTATCTTCAGAAAAATATTTTCAATAAAAGCATTTGTACCGGGCTGGACATTCAATGTATATCCTGCCATCGCAAATTCTTTTTCGTTAGCTGCCATTTTTTTAGAGGTCTCGTCCTAAAATAGGTTGACCAAAAATTCGACAAAAATTGGTCAACATGAGCACCCAGAAAAAGCCAGCCTGTCGAAAAAGAAACGGCAGGGAAGTCAGTTTCGACTTCAAACTTTCGGTCATTGACGAAATCAATAATGGTCTCATTTCAGCGAATTATGCTTCTAAGAAATACAATATTTCAAGAAGCACCATTGCTTACTGGATAGAAAAATTATCTTCCTTTGAGCAAAAGAAGAGACACGTGAGTAAGAACGATGAGATAAAAAAACTTAAAGAGCGCATCGAGGAACTGGAGTTTATCAAAGAACTGCAGCAGGACATTATTATTGATTTTGAAAAAACAACAGGAGAAGAACTTTCAAAAAAATTATTGCCCGATGCATTAGCAAACGAGATAGCCAGAAAGAAAAAAAGCCTTACAAAATAAAGTGGCTATACGAATGCTTCGGGATTACAAAACAGGCTTATTACAAAAGAATCAGAAAGAATAAACAAAAAGAAGAGGAGGCTGAAACGATCAAGAAAATAATTGAGCCTATACGGAAAAAAATGCCGCGTTACGGGACTAAAAAATTGCATCTTGATATCAGGGATGGCCTTAAGGATTTGGGTATTAAAATGGGCAGAGATGCGTTTATAAATTTTGCGAGGAATCACCGCTTATTGGTTCCAAGAACAAAGCGATGCTTTATCACGACAGATTCAAAACACTTCTTTTACAAATCGCCTAATCTGATCAAAAGCCTTATCCCGACTCATTCTGAGCAGGTTTTCGTAAACGATATTACTTATGTAAAACTGCAGGATGGCTACGTGTATGTCGCTTTGGTTACGGACCTGTATTCAAAAAAAGTGATGGGCTATAAGCTGGATGACAACATGAAAACAACGTTGGTAAAAGATGCTTTAACGATGGCGGTCAAGAACTGCGAGCACAATCGTGAAACGATTATTCATCACAGCGACAGAGGGATACAGTATTGCTGTCCTGATTACAGCGAGTTTGCCCAGGGCAATGGAATGATTTTAAGTACGACGGAAAGGTATGACCCTTATGAGAATTCTGTTGCCGAACGCATTAATGGGATATTAAAATATGAGTTTGGATTAATCAGAACCATTCCTTCACTTGATGTTGCAAACAAAATGCTCAAACAGGCGGTAGAGATTTATAACAATGAAAGAAGACATTGTTCGTTACAAATGCAGACACCTAATTTTGCGCATACACATCAGCAACATCAATACAAAGAGTACAAGAAAAAGAATAGTAAACGAAGTAAAGAAGGAATAAAAGAACGTTGATGAATAAAGATTTTTTTCCTGCGTGGCTGGCGATTGGAAACCTCAGCGAACAAGCAGGATTTTTAAAAGAAAGAAAAGCGGAAGCTCGAAAACTTCCGCTCTTTCCAAACCCAATCTTTCTTTTAAAAATTGAAAAAGAGTTTCCATATTTTAAACCAAAAAAAAGGTCAACCTATTTCAGGACAAGACAGTGATAGTGCGAGCATCAACTCACTGACATGAATATTGACAATT
>DASYSW010000722.1:0-4421 GCA_036002905.1 Chitinophagaceae bacterium | reverse complement strand
GTAAAACTGTGGTAACAATTCCCTAACACGGCAAAAATAGTTTCGCAACACAAACACAAAATTTATGAACAAACTGAGCCTATTATTATCTGCATGTATTGTTATTGTAATGTCGTGTAGTAAAAGTGATGATCAAACTACTCCCCCCCCGGGCGGAGGTGGAGGACCTGATACAGCGGTGGGGAGTACAGTAGATGTTCGGGGAGTTATTACAACCAGTCAGACCTGGAGAAAAGATTTTATTTTCCGCTTACGTGGTTACGTATATGTGACCGATGGCGCTGTTCTCACAATTGAAGCAGGTACAAAGATCGTTTCCAATAAAGATTCAGCCGGCGTCTTGGTCATTTATAAAGACGCACAGATCATTGCCGACGGAACCTCCAGTTCTCCGATTGTTTTCACCTCAAATGAGAGCAGTCCTTCACCCGGCGACCTGGGAGGTGTGATCATAGCAGGCCAGGCGAAATGCAATAACAACCACTCGGTAATGGAAGGTGGGATTGAGCCGGCTTATGCGGCCTTTGGCGGAACGAACGATGCCCACAGCTCTGGTACTTTCCGCTATGTCAGAATTGAATATGGAGGTAAAGCAGTGAATCCCGGCGATGAAGTCAACGGATTGTCTTTGTATGGCGTAGGAAGCGGAACTACTATTGACTATGTCGAAGTACTAAGAGGATTAGATGATGCTTTCGAATTTTTTGGCGGCACAGTAAATTGTAAGCATTTGATCGCTTACAATTGCGCCGATGATGATTATGATATGGATGATGGTTTTAGAGGAATGATCCAATTTGCTGTCTCTGTAAAAGATCCTGCTTTCACCGATAACAAAGGCATTACTGGTGACGTGTCAAATAATTTTGAGGTGGATAATGTGAACCCTGCAAATGGCCTTGCATTGTCACGGAGCCCGATAACTTTTCCAGTTCTATCAAACTTTACTGCGATAGGGCCCAATGATGCTGCCGGTACTTCTGCAGATTATGGTTGGGGCATGCGCTGGAGAAGAGGTGCTAAATTTATTCTTGCTAATTCCATCGTTATGGGAGGTCACAAAGGTGGATTGCGATTGCAGGAAGATTCGACCATCGCATATTACATCCGCGGAACAAGTGCTTTTTACAACAGTTTTCTTCACGCGGTTACTAATGATGTAGACGTACAAACGGGATTGACAATACCAGGAATTCCCTCTTACGATGTTGCATCGATCACAAGTCAGACAACAGGTCAATATAAGTCGACAGTTGTGGATGATCCGGCCGATGTGATGTTAACAGATCCTTTCAATAACGCGGCACCAAACTTAAAACCTGCTGCAGGTTCTCCGGCATTAACCGGCGCTTTGTTTGATTTCGGTACATTGAATGCTGACTTTTTTGAAAAGGTGAGTTAACGGGGTGCTTTTGACGGAACAAACGATTGGACTACTGGCTGGACTGTTTGGAACAAGTGATAAATATCGATTCATTAAATAGAAAAGCGAGACCCTTGTTTCGCTTTTTTTATGAAAATGTTTTTTCTTATTTATTTTTTGGAGTATACGCGTAAGGTACATCAAAGGATGTGTGCCGGAGTGATGGCAGTGTTTCCCCTATTCTGAGGTCTTCTCTTTGAGAACTCGGTTCACAGATTGAATATTTCACGCCATTGTAAGTAATCGTATTGCCATAGGGCTTGTCGAACCTTACGGCTATAGTTACATGCTTTGGATATTCGACAACGATCATCGGAAGATCATAAATCTCCTTTACCAGGTAGAAGAATAATCCCGCCCTGTCTTCACAGTCACTGTTCTCATATAAAAGTGTTTGTTCCGGTGATAATCTTTTCTCCTGGCCAAAAACTTCTTCATCCGGTTTAAATAAAAATGCATACCGCGTAAAATGCATAATATAATCTACTCCTTCCTTTACACTGAGTTTTTTGATCTTTTCTTTGAGTGAGGGAATCAGTGTACCGTAAGTGGCGGCACTTAATGGAATATTGAAGTAGGTGGCATAATCAACAACAGGATAATTGGCGAAAATTGTTTTTACCTGTGGGTTAACTTTTACTTTGAAATGATAGTCGTTTTCATTGTACGTAAACTGAATATCTTTTTCCTGGTAGTCTTGTGCATTGAAATTTGGTAAGCTGGTCACCTTGTACGAAAAAGCGTTTGTAGCTTCAGGTACGGAGATCTTTACTTCAGAAAATGTATTGTTGGTGAAATCAATAGAACCATAATCATGATAATTCAAACAGACGTATTGTTTCCCGTTTTTTACGCGATAAGGTATATTATAGATAAGCTCATCGCTTTGCACATAAAAAAGTACACGGTCCAATTTTATGGTCAGGATCGCATCATAACCTGATTTGCATAAAAAGAACCATTTATACAAAGTGTACCGGTGATAGTTACTTGCCTTTGGACTTATCGATTGGGCGGTTTTCCTGATCAATTGGTAATAGAGCCAGTCATCGAGCTTGTATTGCTGCCGGTAAAGAACGAGAGCATTCACCACCTGGTCAAAATGGCTACTGCTGACTTTTTCATAAAAGGCTTTGATAGATTGGTCACTCAGGGTGTCTGTAAAATCCACAAAAGTTGCCCCGTCAAAAGGGAGATCTATGACGTCTCCATAAAAATCAAAATGTACTTTTTGAAGTGGCTGTGAAGAAGATTTAAGAGCTACAAAGCCCAGGCTGAGGCCAAAGAATAATATGTAAAACTGTTTTTTCAATGGTTGCGGCTGTAAAGCTACGGAAAAGTTAATGATAAGATAACATTGGGTCTCACCGGAATTCCTTAAACGACCCCGTCGAGCGGAATGTTGCAGGACCTGGAATAAAAATGATGGCTTTTGGTAACACTAAAATAATCTTGTTATAATTACCAGTTAACAGAGACATCACATCTTGCATCAGTTCTTATCTTCTTTCGCAGAATTTGCTCTTTGTTCAGCATTAGCCATGCTTTATGGGTAAAATTCTCTTTGCAGTTTTTAGCCGGCCCGCTTCCTATCGTATCGGGCCGGTTCTTTTTTGATTCCGGTCTTGTAATCGCGGGTAATGGTTTTTACTTATGACTTTAAGTAAGTGGAACTAAGGACATATTTGTAATTCTTTTTCTATAAATTGTTTTCTTCAGAGGAATTGTGGAGGGAGACCCTTAAGACCTTCCCTTTGATCGTTTGGATTATTGTTCGCTACCCGACCTAACTACACGCTATGCCATTCTTATTTTCTTCGCGGAATTCAATCCGCCAGCGGCTTACTTTTTCCATTTGCCTGCAGTTATTAACGGTCATGCTGATATTCGGCGGTATCTCTTACATAGGTGCCAGGAAAATTGCCCTCAAGTTGGGAGAGGACCGCCTCAAGACTTTATCAAATCAGTTAGGTACGATGATCGCAGGCAATGCTCACACTCTTCTTTCTGCTACATATTCCGTTGCAAACAGGCCGGCCATAAAAAAATATTTATTGTCAAATGGTAAAGACTCCGCAGGGGAAACGATGAAATTGTTGGAATCCCTCCGGAGCGACACGTTATTTGTCCTTGTTGAATTAAAAAACTCAAAAGGAGTTACTGTGATAAACCCGGCAGGACGTCAAGCTCATTTAAATATCAATATTGATTCACTGGTGACTTCAACCGAAAAAGATGATTCGGGGAGAGTTGAAAAGCTTTTTGCCTCAGGCAATTCAATTTATTATCCCATCATTGTTACTATTAGTGAGAACAGGCAGTTGATCGGCTATATCGTAAGGTGGAAAAGAGTTGTATACACGCCGGGGGCATTGGAACAGTTGTCACGGTTAATGGGCACTGGTGCCAGTATTTTTGTAGGCAACTCGGATGGTTCTTTATGGACCGACCTGCTTAAACCTATTCCCTCGCCGCTGGTAAATAACCCGGGCAAGGACCAGATCATTGAATACACCAGCTCTAAAAGGAATTCTGTGATTGCTTCGGTGTGTCCAGTTGGGAACAGTAAATGGTTAATTGCTGTAGAATTATCGAGAAAAAAGGTTTTTGAAACAGCAAATCGTTTCTTATACTGGTTGATCATAGCGGGTTGTCTTTTACTTATTGTGGGATTCTTTATCGCCTGGCTTACCAGTCGAAATATCAGCAAGCCCATAAAAAATCTCACGATGGCCAATTCATTACTTGCAGCCGGCAACTATTCTTCTATCCTGGATCTCAACAGGCGGGATGAATTGGGCAGGCTGGCAAAAGAGTTTCATGCAATGGCAATACAGGTACAGCATTCACGGGAAGAGTTGGAAAAAAGAGCACAGAATTACAAACTGCTGTTTGAACGCAATCCGATGCCCATGTGGATCATTTCTGAAGAAACCCTTGACGTAATGGATGTGAATGATGCTGCGGTTGATCATTATGGATACTCCCGGGAAGAATT
>DASYSW010000721.1:0-2975 GCA_036002905.1 Chitinophagaceae bacterium | reverse complement strand
CGGTGCGCCGGGTCGGTAGAATGGACCAAGAATATCAGTAGTTGTTGGCGTGTCGCCTTCAAAGTTTTTGCCATTCCAGCTTAAGGCTCCAAAAGCACTAACGCTAATAGCCGTCAGCGTTGAATTTTTGATAAACTTTCTCCGTTGCATAATTATGGTTTTGGTTGTTGAAGACTGAATGCTCGTCCTGGGTTTGCACACAACGACCGAGTATTGCTGCAGGTTGGATATTTGATAATGTCCAGCCCGGAGCAACTGCTGAAAAATGATATAAAATTGAAGTTAACAACTAAAAGCGAAATAGATATTCGTCAAGTCCTGACTAAAGTACAGCGACGCAAATCGCTGATGTTTCAACGTCCTGCCCTACTTGCAGCAATACTTTTGTTGGCGGTAGTTGTTCTCGTTAAGATTCTCTAAATCGTTATTCCAAAATAAATCATGGTCAATGCAATCGTATCAAAAACGGCATGTGAAATAATAGGATACCATAAATTTCCCTTGTAACGCCATAGAAGAAATGTCCAAAACAATCCCCCGAGAGCGGTAGTGATTATACCAAAAATGCCTTGTTGCCAATGATAAACGCCAAACAAGCTACTTGTCAAAACTCCGGCGAGCCAAAATGAATGTCTCGATTTGACCAACCATTCACGAATAGTTATCTGAATAAACCCACGAAAAACTATTTCTTCATATAAACCACCTACTATCCAGGCGGCAATAAGTGTGAAAATCAAGTTTAATAGTTTCTTTCTAATGAAATCGTATTCAGTATAAGGCTCAATAACAAAAAAATGAGTTATAAATGGATGATAAACCCACTTATTAAATGCTATCCAAATCAAAGCTGTTAAAACTCCTATGAAAAATGTATGAGTAGTTAAACTCTCGATTTTGAGCCCAAGATCCCGTAGCGTCTTATTATGCCTACGTAAATAAATAACGATAACAGCAAAACAAATAATAGCATAAGAATAAAATGGCAACGGGACAAAATGAGGAAATAGAACAAGAAATGCTATGATGAAAGCTTTTACCATGTCTTGCCCGAAACTCTTGGTATTCATAAAGTCATTTTACAATTACCGCCAACGCCACCGGCTTGCTGCTGTATTGACACTCATTGAACCTATAGCCAGGACTGAAACCGATTGGTGCCACCGATGATAAATATAATAACTAAAAACCAATAGAATTCCGGAAGCTTGCTCTTGGTTGATAGAAAAATAAATTCTGATATTCTTCTCATAACCAGCACAGCAGCAAGCCGCATGTACCCATTTGATCAGGAAAACTTTTCTTTTTCAAAGCCCGATTTCAATAAGTCAAAGCTTTCATTAAGTGTCTTAGTATTTATGTGAAAACAGAAACTGTCATATTTAAATGCATTCCTGTCACTTTCAGAAACAATCCTTGCTTCAAATTCTAAATATTTAACTGCAAGAAGATAAGCTCCTATTGGTTTTTCTTCTGAAGGATTTGTGTCAACCCAAACTTGTTCATCTTTAAATAACTTCGTAACCCCGCCGCCGGTGTAAGGTGCAGACCACGATGTTAAAAAGTCAACTTCTTGGTCGAATTTAGCTCCATACAAATCACCTTTTTGCGGAAATCTATAATTAGGAGGAATTAAACTTCTTTCATATTCCCTTGCCCAGGTCATTTCAGGGTCTTTTATTTCCTTTCTTTGACCATTCTTAAGATCGTCCATCAAATCCGAGATTGTCAAATGCCAGCCTGCCGGAAAAAGATTGGTCTTTTTGTCTTGCTTTTGCCCACCAAATATTTTTCGAATAAACTTTTTCATTAATTACTCACAATGATAAAAAGTCTCTATGGGTTTCAGCCAACGTCTAGGGCTTGGTGATGTGGTGATATTAGTATTTCGTCCGCCCACAACCGCTGCTGATTGAAATTATTTTGTTGAAGATAAGATTCAAAGTTGAAAGTTGCTTGTCCAGCCCGGACCAGTACCTGGCTTTGCAAACTGTAGATTGTACTTCCGTCCAGCCACCATATTGCCAAGCCCACTGTTGTGTGCTTGTGCGTCCCCTATCATGTTGGTGTTGTTGAAGTAGGTTTTGGACTATAAAAATAAAAAACAACTATAGCAATCGGCATGATTAATAAATAACTAATCCATGCGTTTCGCTCAACAACATTTTCAAAACCTTTTTCGGCAATCCCATGTAATATTCCCGTCTCTTTTTTAAAACCAAGACACCATTGTCCAAAGTTCCATGCGGTATGAAGCCCGATAGGCAAAGCAATTCCTTTTGTCTTTAGTGCTGCAAATCCAAATAACAAAGCTCCTGTCCCTGCACCTAAAAATGCTTGCGCCCACGTCATGCCACCTGCGATATGCTCCAATGAAAATATTACAAAAGTAATTAGTTGAGATATCCACAACCCAAAACCATAATTTAAACTAAATAATGGGTAACCCCGAAATGCAAGTTCTTCACGAATAGCAACAAGAACATATAATGTCAAGTAAAAAATTATTGTGTAAGAAGAAATGGAAGAACTCTGAGCCATTTTATAGTGTCCGAGCAATAAAACAAATGCAGGTTGAAGTAAAGTCATAAACAATCCTATCCCAAAACCGATAATTACCTTCCTCAAAGTCTTTTTATTTGGGACTACTCCAACTTTTTGCAATTGTAGTCTCTCCCACTTCGCAAACACTATTGTCAAGCAAAATGTAATAGTTATTGTTATGATAAGTAATAAATGCTGTTTCCATTCTGTGAGAAGGTTCTTAGTTAACCCAGAAATTGTCGCAAGAATGATTGCACATAGCAAGCAAAAAATTACGACTCTAATAATTGTCAGTTTGCGATCTGTCATTTCTAACTAATTGCTTTGAAGGAACTGTCAGCATAGCACACAACGGGCAGGGCTTTATGTTTTTGGGATATTAACTTCCGCACCGCCTAGTACCGATGCTAAATTTATTATAAAAAAGTTCA
>DASYSW010000720.1:0-2692 GCA_036002905.1 Chitinophagaceae bacterium | reverse complement strand
TCTATTTGTACTTTTTCTATTTACCATTTATTCATCAGCTCAAACAAAGTCTCAAAAAGTCTCATCGCTACTCTCCCAGGGGGCGATTTTTGACAAATATATACAGGACGCGATGCCCGTCTGGAAAGTGCCGGGTTTATCCGTAGCAGTTGTAAAGGATGGAAGAATCATATTTAAGAAGGGATATGGACGCACTGAATTAGGCAAATCGACTGCATTTGACACGTCAACGATAGCAATATGCGCGTCAACTACGAAAGCGATGACGGCGGTGTGTGTGGCTTTCCTCGTTGACGCAGGAAAATTAAAGTGGAATGATAAAGTTGCGGATATCCTTCCGGGCTTTAAGATCAATGACGCTTACACGACCTCCCAGATCACAGTCAAAGATCTATTGACACATAATGCAGGCCTCGGGAATGCGGATTGGTTATGGGTGGTGCAAAATGACGATAGTGACATTTTGAGACGCATGCAATATCTAATACCTTCTTATTCTCTCAGGTCTTCGTTTATCTACCAGAATTTAATGTATGGAGTTGCCGGCCAGGTTATAGAAAAAGTGAGCGGAAAGAAATGGCAGGATTTTATTACAGAAAATCTTTTCAGAGTATTGGGAATGACCAGGACATATGCAACGTATGTATACTCATCGAAAGAGACTAACCGCATTTCTCCACATTTTATGATCAATGACTCGGTAAACGTTATTCCATATATTGATTATCCCGGTGTTTCGGCGGCAGGTGCTGTGTGGTCATGCGCGAATGATATCAGCAAGTGGATGATGTTCATGTTGGATAGTGCAAAATGGAATGGCAAAAGATTTTTGAGACCAGAAACATTTTCCGAGCTTATGAAGCCACAGGCAATTATCCCAGCTAATGAATTTTATCCTACTATGAAAATAACAAAACCGCATTGGACAACATATGGTCTTGGATGGTTTCAACAGGACTACCGGGGGAAGATGATCGAATTCCATACCGGCAGCCTGGACGGCGCGGTCGCTATCATTGGACTGGTACCTGATGAGCATTTTGGTATATACATTTTTGAGAATCTTGATCACGCCGAATTGCGACATGCCCTGATGTTGAAGGCATTTGATCTTTGGCTGTTTAACGACAATTCCAAGGATTGGAGTACTGATCTTTTTAAATTATATAGCAAGCTGAAGGCTGATTCAAAGGAAAAGCAAAAAGAGAGTGATACAAAACGAGTGCCGGGCACGAGGCCATCCTTAGCGTTGCAGGGTTATATAGGTAAGTACAGCAGTGACATTTATGGTGATGCGCAGGTAACCATTAATGATGGAAATCTTTTTGTAAAATATCCAAACAACAACATTTTAAAACTTGAGCACTGGAACTATGACATCTTTAAGGGAAGCTTTAATAATTTCTGGTGGGATAAATCCAGTGTGCAGTTTTTTTTGGATGGCGAGGGCAAGGTGTCATATTTTGAAATGGACGGGTTAAGGTACAACAAGAAAACAGATTAGATAATTGAATTAAAACCCTAATTCTTCTGCCGGATCCCAAAATAGTTTTTCGAAGTCTATTATTATATCGTTCCTGACCTTGATACCTTCTTTTCTTAAAAGCGCTTCCATTTGATCAGGCGTGTCAAAATGATGTTTACCGCTTAGCATTCCATTCCTGTTTACAACACGATGAGCAGGTACTTTTGGTTTTACCTTTCCCGCACCATTCATTGCCCAACCCACCATGCGCGCCGACATCCGTGTGCCCAGGCATCTTGCAATTGCGCCATAGGACGTGACACGCCCCCTTGGTATTTGCCGTGCGACTTCATATACCAGTGCAAAAAAATTTTCGTCACGATTTCCCGAAGGTTTAACTGATTTTAACCGGATTGTTGTCTTCTTTTTAACTGCCATAAAAAATCATTGACGAGTTTCATTTTTCTTTTTTAACAAAATTGAACGTCGCGGTTCAGGCACATTCTCATACTGGTAAGGACAGTGTAAACAACCCATGCCACAACAATATCCTTTTTCCCGGTGATACTGCTCTGTGAGCACGATCAATCCGTTTTCATTGATATAATAGTGAATACCTTCTTTCAATTCATCATCCTTCATCTTTTAATCCTTGTTTTAATTCATGGTCTGTTTCTTTCGATGGCAATTCAGTTGGCAACGAGAAGCATAAGTAATGAATCCGGTTGCTTCGTGCTATATCCAGGGATTCATAATGCGTTTTTATTTTTAGCTCTTCACTGATCAATTCTGAGCCATAAAGATCTTCATGATCTTCGTGCAGTGCACAACCATACATTTCAATCACCCTCCTGGTAAACTCATATAGATCGGGACTATCTGTTTTTAAATGTATATAACCGCCCTGTTTCAGAAATTGTTGATACAGCCGAAGGAATTTGGGATGGGTCAAACGTTTTCTTGCTTTTGACTTTCTTAACTGCGGATCCGGAAACGTGATCCAGATCTCACTTACCTCTGCTTTTGAAAAATATTCATTCACGTGGTCAATTTGAATCCTGAGAAAGGCAACATTGTTCAATTTATTTTCCAGGGCTTTTTTTGCGCCCACCCAGATACGATTTCCTTTGATGTCTATTCCAATAAAATTTTTTTGAGGATAGAGCATTCCCAGGCCCACGGCATATTCCCCCTTGCCGCACGCTAATTCAAGAACGATAGGATTCT
>DASYSW010000719.1:0-12356 GCA_036002905.1 Chitinophagaceae bacterium | reverse complement strand
GGAGCCACATTGGAAGCATGTGGACACGAGCTCCTGCAAGCCTCCCCAAAACTTAGCATTGCTACTCTTTGCTATGCCTCTCGCTAATTCGGGTTTCTTCTATTATTTTTGAAGGAATGAAAACAGCAGCTGGCGCATTGATATTAATCGCTTTCATTTTTTTATTGGGCTGTAAAAAAGAATCTTTTATTACCAGTCCTGATGCCCGGGTGACAATTACTGCCGATACCGTGAAATATGACACTGTTTTTACGACTGCCGGTTCCGTCACACAATCATTCAAGATCGTAAACGAAAACGATCAAAAGATCAAAATCTCCACAGTCAGGCTGATGGGAGGAAACTCTTCTGCATATAAAATAAATGCTGACGGATTTATTGGGCCTGAAATTAACAACCTGGAGATCGCTCCAAACGATAGTCTCTATGTTTTTGTTTCAGTCGTGATCGATCAAAATGCAAATGACCTTCCATTTATCGTTCAGGATAGTATCCGGATAAGTTATAACGGCAGAGACCGCTGGGTCCAACTGGAAGCCTGGGGTCAAAATGCACACTTTTTCCGTAACAAGGAGATTGCAGCTAATGAAACATGGACGAATGATCTTCCTTACGTGATCCTCGGTTACCTTATAGTAGACCCTAACCAGGTTCTTACTGTTGAAAAAGGCTGTCGTATTTATGTACACGCCAATGCGCCAGTGATCATAGCCGGATCAATCCAGGTAAATGGAGACAAAGACACTGCTGACCGGGTTTATTTTCGGGGCGACAGGCTTGACGAACCTTACAAAGATTTTCCTGCTTCATGGCCCGGCATCTTCTTTACCGGCACTAGCAAAGACAACATCTTCAATTATGCCGTTTTAAAAAATGCCTACCAGGCGATTGCAGCCCAGGATCCATCACCAAATGGCAATCCAAAAGTCACACTCAATGAATGCATCATTGACAATGCCTACGATGCAGGTGTCATAACAAATAATTCCAGTGTATACGCAACAAACTGCCTGATCAGTAATTGCGGGAAAAACCTAGCATTGGTGAGAGGTGGCGACTACCAGTTTATCCATTGCACCATTGCCAGTTATTCCAATGATTACATTTTGCACAAGGATCCGGTCTTGCTTGCCAGCAACTACATTAATGTAAATAATATCCCTCAAACAGCTCCGCTTAACGCTTTATTTCAAAATTGTATTTTTTGGGGTGAAGGTGGCTTAGTGGATGATGAAGTTGTTATTGCAAGAGACCCGGGAGCAACGCTTGCCGTTAATTTTGATTATGGTCTCTGGAAAATTCAGAAAACAGACCCTTCAACTGTTGCCGGTGTCACAACTAATCAAATCATAAATGACCAGGCACCTTTATTTGACAGCGTAAACAATTCAAAAAGGTATTATGATTTTCATTTACAGGAGAGCTCTCCAGCAAAGGATAAAGGAACAAACACGGGTGTAACTATTGACCTGGATGGAAAACCGCGCCCCATTGGTCCACCTGACCTGGGTTGCTATGAAAAGCAATAGGCAACTTTGAAAAAAGAATGATCGTTTACACTCCGAACATTCTTAACTTTAATGTCCAAAAAAATCAAAAGATGAAAACCCTAATGCTCGCGATGATACTTTCAGCTACTTTAACCGGAGGTTCTATTTATGATTTTAAAGCCCCGGGACTCACCGGTGGAACCATCAATTTTTCAGATTTCAAAGGCAAAAAAATTTTAATTGTTAACACCGCGTCAAAATGCGGAAACACGCCACAATATGATGATCTTGAAAAATTATATGAAAAATACAAGGATAAACTTGTTGTCGTCGGTTTCCCTGCTAATAACTTCGGAGCGCAGGAGCCAGGTGCTAACCAAGAAATAGCAGAGTTTTGCAAAAAGAATTATGGAGTTACATTCCCGATGGCGGAAAAAGTTTCGGTGAAAGGTGATGATATTGATCCTTTATTTAAATGGCTGGTGCAACAATCAAACGAAATGGCCAAGAACCTGCCAACAGACAATTCAAAGGATCTGGCATGGCGTGATTACTTAAGAAGCCCGATCACCTGGAACTTTACGAAATTCCTGATCGATGAAAATGGAAATTTAATCGCCGTATTTCATAATAAGGTAAATCCTATGAGTGAAGAGATAACAAAATACCTGAACTAAGAAAGACCCAGGATTTATAGGATTTAAATGTTTAAAAGGAATTTATGGAGCCGCCTTAATCGGGCGGCTTTTGTTTTTATCTTCACCGCGAAATGCAATTCAAAGAGATCATCGGTCAAAATGGGACTAAGCAGCAACTGGTAGAACTGGTTCAGCATAATCGACTGAGTCATGCCTTACTTTTTTTAGGCAAAGAGGGAAATGGCTCACTGCAATTGGCCATTGCTCTTGCTCAGTACCTAACATGCGAAAAAGCAAATCCCAGGAAGCAAATTTCAAATTCCAGCGGTTCACTATTCGGAGAAGAACCTCACCACTCACCCCTCACCCCTCACCATTCACCAAGCGACTCTTGCGGTATTTGCTCCTCATGTATCAAAGCCCAGCAATTAGTACATCCGGATATACATTTTTCTTATCCTGTTGTTACAAAAAAATCTGGCTCGCCCCCGATCAGCGCTGACTACATTTCTGAATGGAGAGAGTTCATAAAAATTTATCCATATGGAAATGTCTACGATTGGCTGCAGTTTATCGGGGCGGAAAATAAACAGGGAAACATTACTGCCCAGGAATGCAATGACATCATCCGCAAATTAAATCTAAAAAGTTTTGAAAGTGAGTATAAGACTCTTGTTCTTTGGATGCCCGAATATTTAGGTAATGAAGGAAACAAGCTTTTAAAACTCATCGAAGAGCCGCCTCCAAACACGCTGTTTATTTTAGTAGCCGAAAATGAATCATTGATCCTGCCTACCATTGTTAGTCGTTGCCAGTTAATCAAAATTCCGGGGCTGGAAACAGTTGAAGTACAGCACGCCCTTGTCACCCGCAACAATACAAGTGCAGAAATTGCCCGGCAAGCTGCTGCCGTCAGCGAGGGAAATTATCGCGAGGCTCTCCAGATTGTGCAACATGCGGATGAAGACTGGCAAAGCCTGCTGCGTGAATGGCTCAATGCGATTTTGAAAACGGGGCCGGTCGCCCAAACAAAATGGGTGGAAGAAACCAGCCGGCTCGGCCGCGAAAAGCAAAAACAATTCCTCCGTTATTTTAATCACCTTCTTGAGCAAGCCATCCGGTTCAGGCTGATGGGCGATAATATCTATTTGCCTGAAACCGAAAAGGATTTTGCAAACCGGCTCAACCGCATAGCAGGCATCGCGCAGCAAAAAGCGATGATAGAGGAGCTCGACAATGCAACCTATTATATTGAACGTAATGCCAACGCCAAAATCCTCTTTCACGCCCTCACCATTAAGCTATACCATATCATTCAGGACAAAATTGTATTTTTGACGAATTGAGGCGAAAGGCCTGTGATGGAGAGCAGGTGATTTGTGAGTTTGAGGGAAATATTATTGAGTCATCTTATACAACTATATTCAGCTTTCGTTGTGTCACTCACTGTATCGTTCTGAGTTCTGCCCAGCAATGATGAGGAGCGCTCCAGGAGCAAAAGTGTGCGACGCAACAGGTGATAATAGTCCCGATAGCTATCGGGATCCGATTGCTGGCTTCATAATCACCCCCCTCCAAAAGTTTAAGTCAAAAAATCAGAAATCTTACAATGGGCTGCGGAAGCTGTGGCATTAAACCGAATGGATGTAAAAGTAACGGAGGTTGCAACACAGGGAGTTGTAACCGGCTTAATACTTATGACTGGCTATATAACATGCCTGTGGCCGACATTGACAGCAGTTGTAAGGTGATCGAGGTTTCATTTAACAATGGAAGTCGCAAAGATTTCTTTCGCAATGTAACCCTCCAGCAATTTGAGAAAGGCGACATGGTTTCTGTAGAAGGCGTGAGTGGATTCGATGTGGGCGAAGTTTCCTTAACCGGTGAGATCGTTCGCCTGCAGATGAAGAAGAGAAATGTAAAGGAAGAAAATCCTGAAATGAAAAAATTGCTGCGCCGCTCCAGCGACCGTGATCTTGAGATCTGGAAACAAAACAAAGCGAGGGAGCCGCAAGCAATTATTCGTAGCCGCGCTATCGCCAAACAACTGAAGCTGGAAATGAAGATCAGTGAAGTGGAAATGCAGGCTGATGGACGAAAGGCCACATTCTTTTACATTGCCGACGGTCGCGTAGATTTCAGAGAACTGATCAAAGTATATGCAAGTGAGTTTAAGCTAAAGGTTGAAATGAGGCAGATTGGTGCAAGACAGGAAAGTGCCAAAGTGGGCGGCATTGGAAGTTGTGGCCGCGAGCTCTGCTGTGCAACATGGCTCACGGATTTTAAATCGGTCAACACGGCCGCAGCGAGATACCAGAATCTATCCATCAATCAAACAAAACTTAGCGGTCAGTGCGGACGGTTGAAATGTTGTCTCAATTACGAGCTCGACACTTATCTTGATGCACTGCAAGGTTTCCCCGATAATTGTGATACGATCCAGGTGACAAAGGGTATGGCCAACCTTATAAAAAAAGATATTTTCCGGAACCTTATGTGGTATATGCTACCGGACAGCACCAAACAATATCCTCTTACTATCGAGAGAGTAAAAAAAATAAAATCACTCAACGGACAAGGAGTTATCCCGGAAGAACTGGAAGCTGTTGAATTGACTTCGTCAAAACCACAGGAAGTTGAACCGGAATTTGTCGATGTTGTGGGACATGTAAGTTTGCGTAGCCTCGAAAAAACGGATAAAAAAAGAAAGCAACAAAATCAGCAAAGGCAACAACAACAAAAAGGTCAACAAAAGCAGCAGGGAAATCAACCAAACAAACCGGGAAATCAAAACCAGCAAAGAAATCAGCAGCAGCAACAGCAACAAAAAAAACAACCCCCGCCACAGCAGAGACCTCCACAGAAGAGAAAATGATTTTCGTGAAACGTGAAACGTCAGACGTGAATCGTGACTATCTAAATAAAAAGAGGCTGCATTAGCAACCTCTTCTTCTAAATCAATTGATGAGAAGCTAATCCTTCAACCCCAGATAGGCTTTTACTTCATTATAATTATTCCAGTTAATCTTCGCGTTTCGGGCGTGGGTGCCTCCTGGTATCAGGATATACCTGAATGGTAGACCGGTCAGGTCAGCGTTTGACGAAAGCTCAATGATATTCGGCGCAAATACCGGGTCAATGAAAATGCTTCCATTGTTGAAGGGAACAGGAAATACGATTGGGAATGTAGGATCAGTACTAACGTTCACATAAACCTTGATCTCTCCTCGATTTAATATATTGGTGTCAAGTGCGGGAACGTCAAGGTCTGCAAAGAATCCAAGCGTATCAATAGTAGCACCATTGTGCACGGTATCCGCGATCCAGGTAGTTGTATCGATCCAATCAGAATACATCACGTTAGCCGTTCCCGGGTCACCAGCTGGCCCCTGGGATCCGGAAGGCCCCTGTGGTCCTGCGGGACCTGTCGCGCCGGCAGGACCGGCAGGCCCTTCCTTATCACATGACGCTATTGCTATTACTAATGCTACACTCAATATGTAGGACAAAAGGCGCAAAGTTTTTCTCATAAAATTTCATTTTTGATTTTGACTAATGTGTGTTTATACTTTTTCTGAAGTTAACAAAATTTCGTTTTCTCTTGCTTGTACGCCGTCGAATTATGCCGATTTGTTTTTTGTATCTAAAATTGCCAACTTATCCAGGCTTTTGCATCGGAAGCGCTCACCATGTCGTAAGTCGTTGGGCCAGTTTGTATAAAATAATAGCCCTGCGGAATCAACAACTGGGTCCTGGTTAAGGCAGCCGGACCGGTGGAGGGGTAGGTACCGTAGTTTCCCAATAACGTGAATATCGCCCGACCGTCAGCGGTAAATTGGGGCGTGCCAGGCGCCGCTGCATACTGCAATTCCAGCCCATTGCCCGCAGCATTGATAAAGACAGGTGCAAAAAGATCATTGTTGCCAGGGTCATAAGCTGGCCAATAGATCAGGTAGTAATAGCTGGGTAACGTTCTGATCCCAAAACCATCTTCCACTCCATTTGCATGAAAGCCATTTAATGATATCCAGTACAATCCTCCATTATTAATTGCATATTGCCACCAGCGCTGTGGAGCGGCCAGGTCGACCTTCAACGGCTGCGTGGCGCCAGCTATTGCTGCAGGAGTACCGTTGACTTTTATATTTAGCACAAAGCTGCCGGCATTCCAGCCGACAATCTCAAATCCATTTATAGTTTGCGAACCCGTGTCGAGAGGAGTGTCGAACACTACTCCTGACGAACTATAATTATAGGCGGTGACGAATTGGTGAACATTGCCACTGCCATCTACCCAGGTAAACAGGATAGTCCTTGTTACCGGATCAACCTTTAAATCATAATTGACCCCACCAATGTTCACTCGTTTGAAATAATTCTGGATCGTATTTATATTTTCAAATGCCAGCACATTTGCCCACTCACCATTTTGCCATGCATCGAAATCCTGTTGTGTGGCTTTGATCAATGTAAGTTTTGTTCCGTTTACTCTTCCAGTCAATAAAATGCTGTCTGTTGCAAGAGAATCAAAAGCAAATTCAAAATCGGAAATAAGTCCCTGCCCATTCGCACCTCCATTTACACTGCCATCGGGATCTGCTAAAATGTGCAAATATGAATAGGTATCGAAAATTAGAGCAGGAGTTTGCAGGGCTTTTAACCGATAGCTGCTTTCTTTCGCCGTACTGGCCGTTTCAAGATTAATATCAGCATACATGAAAACGCGGTTCGATTCATTAAAGCGAAAATGGAAATGATATATACCACCAGTCCCCGTTTTTATGGTTGCATTCCAACCCGATGCAGAACTGGTCAGCGCAGCTCCATACTTCGTAAGTGCGTCATTAATACGTGTATCCGGAGTCTCATCAAATACTCTCGTTTCATCTTTCGTGCACGATGAAAAAATAATCAACGAAGAAAGAAGAAATACAGAAATAAGTTTCCAGTAAAAATCTTTCAGATTCATTGGGCGGTTATATTGATTAATAGATCTCATTTATGATTGCTGTTCTGACACGCGTTTGTAAAGTATAAAAGTCAATGCTCCACGCCTTCTTGTAGTAATCAACTACGATGGACTCCTTCTGTCGGAGCCTTGCCTTCGCCTGGTCAGCTGTCGTACCCCGGATACTTGTACCCGTGATGCTGTTTACAATGTTGTCAAATCCTGATTTTCCTTCTATCAACATGATAGAGATCATTTCTACAAAATCTTCAAATGGGCTTGACTCAGAATAGGCAGTTATAAAACCGTCCTGGCGGGCTGCATAATCAGTTGTATTTATCCAGTCTGCAGTATACAAGCCCTTGCATACTGCGTCAAATTCGACCGGCCGGCGGATATTTTGATCGAGTATATGTCCGAACTCATGGTGTATCACATGAAACATTTGCTTTGGAATTGCTGAATCGGCCGGCACATAGCCGGGCATCGTCTTATTTTTAAAATCATTCAGCAGGTAAAGAACGATCTTGCGCCCGCCCTCAGCAGTACCGAGTGTGATGCTTCCGTCAAGGTTCCAGCTCGCACTGCCCACAAGCACAAATAGCTTCGGGCAATATTTCTTGAAGAACACGTCTCCTCCCTGCAAAACATAAGGATTGATCCAAACCCTTTTCACTGTACTCATTACGGGAATTACCTTTGCTTCATCGGGAGGAACAAGGTCCTTGTTAAGTTCCAACTCAAATTGATCCCATTTATATTTCGTAGCTATGTTATAGGGCACCACAAGTGTGTCATAGAGCCACTGATCGAGAGCAGTGTGCACCCAGGTATCACCACCAAGACCGGAAATGTTATCTACGTCCAGGGGATCTTCTTTTTTACAAGAAGCCAGGACCGTCAATCCAAAAAGAAACAAACAACAATATTTTATAAGTCGCATACGCTTTTTTTAGAGTTACCTTGGATTTTGTTCCACTCCCGATTGCTTTGCTGTAGCGGGTATTTGAAATAACCGCCTGGGATCGTTTGGTGATAGGGTATATGTATCTCCACTGGCTGCTGTATGAACAACCGGTATTTTATAGCGGAGTATATCAAACCAGCGCAACCCTTCATGCAAAAACTCGCTATGCCTGTAGTCAAGAATCGTATTCACCAATCCCTGTTGTATATCTGTCGTGCCATAATAAGCATTGATCTTTGCTGCAGTGAGATTATAAGAAGAATTGTATGCAACAATTCTTGTACTGAGATAAGTGTTCAATAAAGCTATCGCGTTATTCGACTGACCCAGGTAAGCGTATGCTTCTGCCACATTAAAAAGAACTTCTTCCACAGTAAATAACGGAACCATTACAAAACCATTACCAATGTCGGCATTCACAGATACGCGTACAAAATACTCATTGACCTTTGGAACGATGAGATGATTTTCTATATAAGAGCCGACGGCAAATGCCCAGTGTCCCCCGACGACAGGAACGTCCCTGAGCCATTCGTCCACCACAGCGGGAGTTACAGCATACCTTGCGGCGGCGAAAGTCCGAAACCAGTAAGAACCTGTTTCGCATAACAATAGGTTTGCGTTCTCTGTTGCCTTGGCGTATCGCGGAGCTATTTCATTCAAACCAATTGTAGAGTAGACTGTGTTCCACGGACGGAGGTTGGATAGAAAATCATTATTGGGTACTGCCTGCAATCCGTATTGAATGACCTTATCATAGTCCTTTTTGTATAAGTAAAATCTCGAAGCAAATGCATACGCTGCCGCCTTAGTAAAATGGTATTTTGGAACGGCGTAGGATTTATCATTCAAAAAAGGTAAACCTTCTAAAAGGTCTTTTTCTATATTATCGTAAACAGAAGCTACAGTACCTCTTTGGTATTGTTTGATAAAATTTCTTTCAGGCACTGTTACATAGGGAACACCAGGGTCTGATGCTGCTGTCGACGCATCGTAAAACTTTGCAAAAATATTCACCAGCATAAAATGAGCATACGCCCTTGCTACCAGTGCTTCCGCTTTTTGTGCCGTATAATCGTCCTGGTTAGACGCTTTGCTGATCGCGTCAAGCGCTTCGTTGCATGCGGCAATGGCATGATAGCAGGCAAACCAGTAAAACTCAGGACTGTCTTCATTTATAGCTCTCGAATCCCTAAAAAAGAACAGGTCAGCATTTAGTGTATTCAGATCAGCACTGCCTGCATCACCGAATCCAATATCACCTACGTTGTCGCTGCACGTTTCCGCCATTGGAACATAGTTGGCACCGGGATACGCGGTGGCTAGTAATTGAGAAACCTTTTGTGGTGTATCCAACGAAGCCCTGTTATCGGGTTCCTTTTCAAGATATTTATCGCAGGACGGAAGAACACAAAGTCCTGCAATAATAAAAACCAGTTGATATATTCGTTTTGTCTTCATTTCTTATCATTCATAGGTTGATCAAAAATTTTATAATGAAACCTTTAAAGAAAGGGTTACCTGTTTCTGGATCGGCTGTGCTACACCGCCGGCGTTAAAAAATTCCGGATCCTGTCCCTCGAGTTTCTTATCAGCATAAATAAGCCAAAAGTTGGCGAGGGCAGCCGTGATGGAGAAGCTCTTAAATGCTTTCATCCGGGTTAATGCATCACTGCCAAACTGGTAAGTAAGCGAAACTGTTTTTAATCTTACAAAACTACCATCCGCCACTCTGACTGTTGAATAGTTATAATTGTTGTACGGATAAGAGCCGTTCGCACCGGTAACGTAACTGTAATATGAATCTGATATAGCAGGTATGTTTGTTATTTTCTCATCCCCGGGGTTTTCGAAGCGATCAAAAAATTCCTTCGGCATTGCGTCAAGATCTACATAAGCAGTTCGAAATGCAGGATACAAACGGATCTTATTACCGGCCTGGTAAGTAACAAAGACGTTCAACGCAAAATTTTTATAATTGAACGTATTGGAAAAACCACCTGTAATGGGAGGGTCGACCGGACCTTCGTATACCAGGTAATCGATCTTGTCATCCTGCAGAAATACGCCCTTGCTAACAACCCCATTTTCGTCTACGAATTGAGGAATGCCCTTGGTATCAAGCCCTGCGAAGTTTATTGAGAACAAGCTATTGACAGGATACCCTTCGCGATTACCACCTTCGGGTTTCACGAGATCAAAAATGAGCGGAACATTTTGGGCGTTTGTGATCTCTGTTTGGTTGTAGCCGAATGTCAGTGCTGCTCTCCATCCGTAGTTCTTCTGTTTCAGTATTTGTCCATTTAATAAAAACTCAAACCCATGAGACTTCATATCCGCATAATTCGCGACTTTATATGCTTCACCACCTATACCCGAGGTTTTGATTCGACTGATGAGATCAAAGCTTCTGCGACTGTAAACGTCAACACTTGCGCTGAGCCTGTTTTTAAATAATCCGAAGTCGATACCTATATTGGCCTGGTAATTTTTTTCCCAGGTCAGATCATCATTCGCAAGATTTATCAGGTTAATCACAGATTCTCTTTCATCCGCGTAAGGGCGGTTTGTGGTAGCGCTTTTTAAAACCACATCTGCATTTGTTGCAGGACCCAGGCTGGCTGTTATCCCATAGCTCGCCCTCAATTTCAAATAATCGATGTCAGTAAACTTCTCCATAAACTTTTCCTGGTCTATGTTCCAGGCGCCTCCAAAACTCCAGGTTGGTAACCATCGCGCTTCCGGTGATGCTCCCAAAACATTTGAACCATCATAGCGAACCGTTCCGTACAAATTGTACTTCCTGTTGTAGGTATACTGCGCATTGAAATAAAATGCGGCAAAGCGATCATAAAACTTAGTCATGTCATAGTAAGGAAAGTTCGCTTCAATAGTTTGCTTGAGTATCCGGTAGTCTATAAAAGGAACACCGCCATTGTCATATTGGTAACCGTAACCGGTATTGCTGAAATTCTGCCTGTCAGCATATTTCACCTGCTGACCCAATAAAAGACTCACATCGTGTTTGTCAGCAAAATTATTTGTATAGCTAAGACTGTTGCGGACGTCAAAGTTCACCAGGGTATTTTCCGTCCGGTTATAAAATCCACCATATGGCAGCACCACGACAGCGGGATCATCCGGGTGATCAGGATCTTTATACAGATACTTGTTGTTTTGGTTCATCGTTGGATTATCATTGGCCCGATAGGCGTTTGCCTGGTTTGAGTTCTCAGTGATCTGGTGCTCCGTGGATGATTTTACATAACGCAATGCACCTATGAATTCGTACTTAAAATGTTTATTGAACCTGTAGTTTAATTCTCCTTGTAGTTTAAGGTCGATCACGTTTAAATCAATGTAATTGTTCGCCAGTTCATTGATGATATTGAAAGGAGCAAAGTTTCTTCTGAAATATTCAAGATTACCAGTAGAATCATAAGCCGTGAGTGCCCTATTGGTATTTAAAGCATAGCTGAACGGATTAATATCAAATTCACGGGTAAACTGACCAAACACCGGGTCGCTTGTTCGGGTCATTGTCCCCGGAGCTCTTTGCTGACGCACGGAACCCACGGTCATAAAGCCAACGGACAATTTATCATTGAATGTGTAATTATTGCGGAAATTGAGTGTATACCTGTTGACTTTATCAGCGATGGTCCAGCCATTATCATGATAATAGCTGGTCGAAAAAAAAGACTGGGATTTGTCGGTACCACCAGAAACGCTGAGTGAATATTCCTGGATGAGTGAATTGTTGAAAAGAATATCAAACCAGTCGGTATTTGCTTTTGCATAGCGAAGCAAAAAATTCCTTTTTGCTTCTGTTGTGTTTATCAACGGGAAACTATTGCTAGGATCTGAGTAATCCAGCGCCTTGTACATCTGACCGTATACACCATAATCGGCGCGATCCAAAACATCGTAGTCTAAATAACCCTTTCTTTCCAGTTCGCCAAGCACAGACATTTGCTGTGCCGAATTCATAATATTGTAATCAGCATAAGTAGGTTTAAGTTGCGAAGTAAAGTTGGCTGTAAAAGAAACTACTGGTTTGCCCGATCTCCCTTTTTTTGTTGTGATCACGACAACACCATTCATAGCACGTGCGCCATATAAAGCTGTTGCAGATGCATCTTTCAAAATATCGATCGTTTCAATATCATTACTGTTGAGGCCAGCCACAGAAGAACCAAGCAGTGTAGTTGGATCGCCACTTGAAAGCTGATCGTTGGATATGTTAATGATATCTTCAAGTACAACACCATCCACTACCCACAGCGGCTTATTTTCTCCATTAATAGATGTAG
>DASYSW010000718.1:0-20640 GCA_036002905.1 Chitinophagaceae bacterium | reverse complement strand
AATTTCTTCGGGCTTTACATCGCCTGTCAGGTAATCTGTCAATCCTTTATTTATTTCAGTGACATTTAGCTTGTCACAAAGAGTCGGATCACTTAAGTCAAACTCAATAACAACTACTTTCTTTCCCGCCAGGGCAAGTCCAACTCCCAAATTGGCCACAATAAAACTTTTCCCTTCGCCGGAAACTGTAGAAGTAACCTGTAATCTTTTTCTTTCACCATTCAGTCCCATATAAGGTAGCGTGGTTCTGAGATTTCGAAATTGTTCGGCAATGAAAGTTCTTTTACCGTTTCCAATAACAAGTGGGTCTTTGCTCTTTTGATAAATGATCTCGCCGATGACAGGAATGGAAGTATACGCTTCGATTTCCCGCCTGTACAGGATGGTCCGTTTAAATATCTCATTGATCGTTACTAAACCAACTGCCAATGCGAAAGCAAAAAGCAGCGCTCCTATATAAATGAGAGCCTTTTTGGAGGCAACCGGTGTAAGGGCTGTTTGTGCCTTATCGATGACCCTGCTGTCTCCTATTGAAGATAAAAGAGATAATTTTGTTTCTTCCTGCTTTTGTAATAAGAAATTGTAATTATTGCTTTTAATATTATGCTCCCTTGTTATTTCAACAATGTCCTTTTCTTTTTGAGGAATCGATTGCAGAATTGACGAATAACGGTTATTGGTAGCGTTCAAATTATCCCTGGCTGATTGCAGATTCTCCCTCTGGCTTTCTATATTCTGTAAAATACCCGGCTTAATTTTTTCAATTTCCGCCTTTTGATTAAGGACGGCGGGGTTATTGTCCCCCATTGTCCTTTTTAATTTTTCATATTGCAGTTGATCCTCGTATAATTTGGTAAGCAGCTGAGGGAGCGTTGGATCCGTCATACCCACCGTAGAGGGTATACTGCCGGAAATATCTTTTGATTTGACATAATTCTCGACAATATCTAAAGCGTTGAGCTGGTTATTAACGTCGCCCAATTTTTGATCATTAGCGCTTACATTTTGTAAAAAAAGTGTGCCCTGCGAACTAATATCAACGGCTCCTGTTGAGGATTTATATTGTTTCAACTTCGACTCTATGGAGTCAAGGTCATGACTTACGATTCCCAATCGTTCATCCAAAAAGATTAAAGTATTGTCGGCAAGTTTGTTTTTTTCTCTCAAGGCGGCATTGTCATAAACGGCAATCAGTTCATTTAGGATATCTTCAGAACGTTTTGGAACTTCATCCCTCATCGTAAGGTTAATAACAGAGGCGAGCTTATTCGCAGCTGCAACCTCTAACCCTCCGACGAGGGCAAATGCAACGACTTTAGGGCTCACAAGTGAGAAATATAATGGTCCCTGGCTCTTACCGTTTTGTTGAGTAAATTTCAGGGTTCCGTAGGGCGTATTCACCCATTGACTTAAAGAATACTGTTTGTTTTCGATTGTGACTTTCCTCGACGTCGCGTCATAACTAAAAAAAACTTTCTCAGCCGGATTTAATGAGTCAGGATTAGAAACCTCCACACTAATAGGAGAAGTGGCATAAGCCGGAATATCCCTTCTTTTTCCTTGTTCGTAAATAGGTGCATACAAACGCAGCCTTTTGACCACCTGCATCATTAAGTCTTTTGACTTGAGAACTTCTATTTCATTTTCGATGATCTTTTTCGTCGAGAGAAGATTTAATGATTCGATTATCCGGGAGTCATCCTCCCCTTTTTTCTCGTCCTTTATTAAAATCGTGGCAGTCGTCTCATAGATTGGTACCGTATTCCTGAGATAAAACCTGACGGCCAGTATTGCAACGATCATGAAAAATGCAAACAATGGCCAATAGGGAGAATATTTGGACCAAAGTTGGCTGATGACATTTTCGCCATTTTGAATATTTGGTTCTATTTTTTGATTGATTTGCATTTCCAATTTAATTATTGGTGATTGACTATGCCGACCACGACCACCGCAACCAGGGATAAACCACTCAAGACCGCAGGTATCCACTGCTGACCTCTTCCTGAGCTCGCTACTTTGGATTTATTTGGCTCTACGTACACGATATCATTTGATTTCAGGTAATAATAAGGAGACGATAAAAGTTCCGCAGAGTTTAAATTTATCCTTTTGATTTCTTTATTGCCATTTTCAACTTCTCTTATCACCAGGACATTGTCTCTCTTAGCATAAATAGTCAAATCCCCTGCGAGTCCAATGGCCTCCAGTAAAGATATTTTCTCACTGGGAACATCGATGGCAGTAGGATTTTTTACTTCTCCCAGTACCGTCACCCGGAAGTTTAGGAATCGAACACTCACAATAGGACCCTTTAACAAATTCTGGTCCAGCAATTTTTTTTGGATACTTTCTTTTAATTGATCTTTCGTCAACCCTTCGGCTTTTATATTTCCCAGGATAGGGAATTGGATCGTTCCATCATTACCTACCAGGTAGCCCAATATTTCACTAGCCGCATTTCCGTTATTGATAGCTGCCGGCAGAAGGTTAGGGGCATTAAAAATGGCCGATGCTTGCGCATCAAGGCTGCTTACGGTAATATTTAATAAATCATTTTTCCGAATAATTGTCTCGGGAACAGGCGTGTTGGTAGTAATAGTCGTACTGGCCAGGTCATTGAAATAAGTTGCCTTTTTTGTATCGACGCAGCCGGCACTAATGAGCAGTATCAATACCAATAAATAATTCGGTTTACGATGAAAAAGTTTCATAATTTTTTTTGAAATGGAGACCCAGCAAAATTAAGATTAGACAACCAGACATCCATTTAAATTTTAAATGGCGTTTCAAGGGAGGATTCAGCAGAAATGACGGCTTTAGAAAGGACGAAGGAAGTATGAGCTTTATAAGCCTTACGAATTTAGCGCCAAGATAGTAATTAAAACGAAATAAGAATAACATCTCAGCAATTTTTTTGAAAATGATGTTCCTCCCTGATCCAAGCGCTTTTGTTTATTTCTAATAAGCAAGGATTTATAGGGACATCATCTGCATAGATGAAATGATGCTGCAACTAATATCAAACTAGAAAATATTGATCTCGTTCAAAAAAATGTACCGTCATCTTTGAAGCAGGACCATATACATGAAAACACGGAGCGCTTGAGCGACGGATCCGGTCACGATAACAATCAAATCGTAATCTTACTATTATAGCGTATGGTGGAACTCCGCATTCGCGCTATCTTTGATTATAACCTTGTGAGGTAGTGGCTGCTTTTTTGACAAATGTGTATCGCTAATCGGAAACTTGATATCGTAGTGGCATCGTTTTTGCCTTTAGCTGCAATGTGAAAAAATTGACACAGTGAAAGACTGATTGTCCCGAACAGTATCCTTAAAAAACCAATCCGATCTCAAGTGAAAGCCTGTAGTAACCTGACCCCACAACTATTTGTTTCCCTCCTTGCATTTTTTAATTTTCAACACCTCGCCGCAATCTTTCCTATTTTTCTTGCGAGCCTCGTTTCTACTTTAAAATTTTCTATCAAGATGTGTCTTATACTACCTGCTCGGGCATGTGCTAGTATAATTACTTTCTGTTCATTTATAAAAAAAAGAGTACATCCACTCTTTGTGTGGGAAATGACTTCAATGTGGTGGCCGAAAAATTATTTTTCACGACGATATCTTATATAATTACATATAAAACCTAATCCTATGTCCTAGAACTAACCAAAAAATCCGAGAACTCTCTATGAAAAACCTACTAACCGTACTGCTGTTGGCCAACTTGGCTCTGTTCTCAGGGAGCGCTTATGCGACGAACTATTATTTTTCATCTACGGATGGAGACGATTCAAGATCGAGCGCTGAAGCGCAGAATTCGTCCACGCCCTGGAAAACTATCAGCAAGCTTAATTCGATTATCTCAACCTTACAACCCGGGGACCAAATACTCTTTAAAAGAGGTGATGTCTTTTATGGCTCCATCATCGCGTCAAAAGCTGGAACATCTTCACAGCGCATTACTTTCTCCGCATATGGCTCAGGGGCAAAGCCAGTGATCACAGGTTTAACGCAAGTGACTGCCTGGACCAACGCAGGCGGAAGTATCTGGCAAAGTACAAATGCTGTTTCCTCACTGGGTACAACCAATATAGTAGTCATAAACGGAGCAAACACTCCAATGGGAAGAACGCCTAATTCAGGGAGTAATTATTCAATTAGCTCTCATTCCAGTTCCTCGGTAACAATAGGCGCATTGAGTAGTTCTGTCAATTACAAGGGGGCAGAAGTTGTATTTAGAACGGGAGCATCGTGGATAATGAGCAGGAACCTGATTACGGGCCAAAGCGGAACTACTTTAAATTTTGTTCGCAACTATCCCAATCCTTTCAATTTCACCATTTATGATCCGGCGAATGGCCCGGCTTTTATTCAAAATTCTCTTGCCACTTTGGATGCACAGAATGAATGGTACTACGATCCTTCGACGAAGAAATTGAGTGTTTATTCAGGCAGTACACCGTCAGGCGTAAACATGGCAACAATCGATAGCCTGGTAAAAATAACAGCGGGTTATCTAACATTTGACAACTTAGAATTTCGGGGAGCGAATACTGATTGCTTTCAATTAAGCTCAGCTAGTAATATAACCATTCAAAATTGCGATGTAAAATATGTCGGAGACAATGCAGTACAGCAAATGAATGGTAATCCAAATTTAACTGTTACTAACTGTACATTTAGAGATGTTCAAAATTCAGGAATTACAAACGTCGGCTATAGCAATAACAGCGGCGTCAATATTACGGGCAATAGTTTTTCCAGTATAAATATGATTCCCGGTGCATTCGGCTCTTTAGACGGAACAAATCTTGTTATCGGTATTTATGATCCAGGTACAAATGATCTTATTCAGAATAATTCAATCGATAGCTGCGGTTACATTGGGATATCGGATATGGGTTCGACATTCACCATCAAGAACAATTTCGTAAACCATTTTTGCTTTTTCAATACAGACGGCGCTGGTATTTACACAGGCAATCACGGAACGTCAAGAACCATTTCAGGTAACGTAGTTCTGAATGGAATGACTGGTGCAGCCCATGGCATTTATGTCGATGACAACGGTTCAAATATTACAATCACCGGCAATACTGTGTATAAGGCGATTCTTGGAATTTACTTACACAACGCGCATGAGATAACAGTTCAGAGTAATACCGTCTACGCTTGTACCGGCGCTTCGCTTTCTATGGGTCACGATGCAAACGATGCGGTAAGAAATGTAAGTGTAAGCCAAAATATTTTTGTTCTCGCAGCTTCAGTTAGTCAGGGTAACTGCTCCTATCAAACATCAGAAACCTCTCAAACAAACTTTGGCACTTCGGATAACAATTATATATGCAAGCCAATTGGAACAGATGACAATGCATGGTTCACGGCACTCCAAGCCTCAACGTTCAACCACTACACCCTTTCCCAATGGCAGTCCATGTCCAGCTTTGACAAAAGCTCCAAAAAATCACCCAAAACGATTACAGATCTTAAGGACCTGAGATTCGAATACAATGCCACGACTTCTAATAAAACTGTCAACCTGGGTGCAACTTATATGGATATGAGCGGGAAAAACTATGCCGGCTCGATCACACTTGCTCCTTACACTTCGGCAGTTCTGATCTATGGTTCGGGTACGGTAGCGAATCAACTTCCTGTTGCGAATGCGGGACAGGACCAGAATCTGTCATTACCGACAAATACAACCACACTTGTGGGAAGCGGATCTGATCCTGATGGAACGATCAGCTCTTATCTATGGACAAAAGTATCGGGGCCAACTCAGTTCGCGATCGCATCCCCCACACTGGCAAAAACCGGCATCAGCAATTTAGCAGAGGGCGTGTACCAGTTCGAATTAAAAGTAACCGACAATTCAGGCGCGAGCGCTGTCGACACAGTATCAATAACCGTCACTGCAACTTCAAACCAGGCCCCGATTGCCAGGGCAGGAAATTCGCAGTCAATCACACTGCCGACAAATGCCGTTTCGGTTGATGGTAGCAGCTCTAGTGACCCTGATGGAACAATTGCTTCATATCAATGGACCAGGGTATTGGGTCCATCTTCTGCCGTTATTGTTAATCCTAACCAGGCTACTACTGACATTACAAGCCTCGTCCAGGGAACTTATCAATTTGAATTAAAAGTGACCGATAATTTAGGTGCTGTTGGGAAAGATACCGTCCAGGTAACAGTTGGTGGTGCACCCAACCAATCACCGATCGCAAACGCAGGGCTGGATGTAAATGTCACCTTACCGACAAATAATCTTACATTAACGGGAAGTGGCGTCGACCTCGATGGAACAATCGCTGTATACCAATGGTCTGAGGTCTCCGGTCCGTCACAGTATGCAATTTTATCGCCTACTCAAAGCTCAACGTTAGTCAATAATCTGGTCGCGGGAATCTACCAGTTCCAATTGATGGTAACGGACAATTTAGGAGCGACCAGCGTGGATGTTGTTCAAGTAACAGTGAATACAGCACCAAATCAGTCTCCGACTGCAGATGCAGGTCTTGATATAAACCTTACCCTACCCACAAATAATGTTACTCTATCCGGAAGTGGTGCCGATGCCGATGGAACCATTGCTTCATATCAATGGTCGGAGGTGTCCGGTCCGTCTCAATCCACCATCTTATCGCCTGGCAAAAGTTCAACATCCGTCAATAACCTGATCGAGGGAATCTACAATTTCGAATTAACGGTAACAGACAATTTAGGAGCGACCAGTGTGGACGTTGTTCAAGTAATAGTGAATCCCGCTCCAAATCAGTCTCCGACTGCGAATGCAGGTGTTGACATAAATATTACATTACCGACCAACAGTACGATGCTCTCAGGCAGTGGCGTTGATCCGGATGGTAGTATAGTCGACTATCAATGGTCAAAAATTTCGGGGCCGGCACAATATACCATTTCATCTCCTACGAAGGCGGCAACATCTATCGGAAATCTGGCGGAGGGTATATATGAATTTCAATTGCAGGTAACCGATAATTCAGGAGCAGTGGCGACGGATATTGTGCTGGTCACGGTAAATGGCGCTTCACCACAACCGAATCAAAACCCAGACGCAAACGCAGGATCTGATTTGTCGATCACACTGCCCACAAATAGTGTAACGTTGGCCGGAAGTGGCAGCGATCCCGATGGAACTATTGCGTCCTATCAATGGACGATGATGTCGGGTCCTTCTCAATACAGCATTGCCTCACCGACTCAGGCCGGGACCGCGGTCAGTAATCTGACTGAAGGCGTGTACGAATTTCAGTTGCAGGTCACAGATAATGCGGGAGCAACCAGTGTTGACGTTGTTCAAATAACTGTAGATGCCGCGCCAATACCCAACCAGTCGCCGTCTGCAAGTGCAGGGGCTGACATCGTTCTTACCCTGCCCACGAACAGCGCGACATTGTCCGGGACCGCTACAGATCCTGACGGCTGGATGACATCCTATCGATGGAAAAAAATTTCTGGCCCGTCTCAGTACAATATTTCTTCACCGAATACAGCACAAACTTCGGTGACTAGCCTCGCCAAAGGAGCCTACGCGTTTGAATTAACAGCGACAGATAATACCGGCGCAACTGCCAAGGATACTGTTCAAATCACTGTGAATGCAGCGCCCAACCAATCTCCGACGGCTTATGCGGGTGCGGACATCAATATTACACTGCCTACAAGCAGCGCCTCACTTTCAGGCGCTGGAATTGATCCTGATGGTACCATTGCATCGTACCGCTGGGCAAAGATTGCGGGGCCGACACAATACACCATTGTATCGCCCGGCGCAGCAAAAACAAGTGTAACTAATTTGGCGCAGGGTTCTTACTCATTTGAATTAACTGTCACCGATAACTCTGGCGCTTCTGCAAAAGATACAGTAGAGGTCAACGTGAATGCAGCTGTCGCGAAACCTAATCAAATGCCTGAAGCGAATGCGGGCAATGATGTCCAAATTACCCTACCAACAAACAGTACGAGGTTATCCGGAATTGGAACTGACCCTGACGGAAAAATTTCTTCATACCGGTGGAGAAGTATCTCAGGTCCGAAAGAATTCACCATTAATTCACCAACCCGGTCGTCGACAACTGTCAGTAACCTGGTACAGGGAATATACAATTTTGAATTAATGGTAACTGACAACGCGGGTGCAACTGACAGAGATACTGTTGCAGTAACCGTCATGGCAGCTCCGTCGAACCAGGCTCCGAAAGCAAATGCTGGTTCTGATGTAAATATCACTTTGCCGACGAATAGCACATCGTTGTCAGGAAGTGGAGCTGATCCGGATGGAACAATCGCTTCATACAAGTGGGTAAAGGTCGCTGGCCCATCCCAATACAGTATTGGTTCATCTTCGAGCGCGCAAACATCAGTGACTAACTTGGCACAGGGAGTTTATCAATTTGAATTAACAGTTACTGACAACGCTGGAAAAACGGCAAAAGATACGATGCAGGTAACAGTAAATGCGGCCGTCGCAGTGCCCAACCAGGCTCCGAAGGCAAATGCTGGTTCTGATGTAAATATCACTTTGCCGACCAATAGCACATCATTGTCAGGAAGTGGTACTGATCCCGATGGAACAATCGCTTCATACAAGTGGGTAAAGGTCGCTGGCCCATCCCAATACAGTATTGGTTCATCCACTAAAGCGCAAACATCGGTCACCAACTTGGCGCAAGGAGTTTATCAATTTGAATTAACTGTAACTGATAACGGTGGAAAAACTGCGAAAGACACAATGCAGGTAACAGTAAATGCAGCACCGCCGGCGCCGAACCAGGCACCCACTGCAAATGCTGGCCTTGATATAAACGTTACTCTGCCCACAAACAGTGTTATTCTTTCAGGCAGCGGTAACGACCCGGATGGAACAATTGTTTCGTACCTGTGGAATAAAGTGTCGGGTCCTTCTGACTATGCTTTTGTTTCAGCAACCCAGGCGGGGACTACCGTTAACAATTTGGCAGAAGGCACGTATGAATTTGAATTAACAGTTACTGATAATGGAGGAAAAACTGCAAAGGATACAGTGCAGGTAATCGTAAACCCGGTTTCTTTGTCGGCAAACCATGTTCCAACGGCTGACGCGGGCACTAATATCGACATTACATTGCCTACTAATAGTGTCAAGTTAACCGGCAAAGGCAACGACATAGATGGCACCGTGACCTCGTACAAATGGAAGAAATCCTCAGGTCCGACGCAATACAACATTGCCTCCTCGAACACAGCAGAAACAGAAGTTACCGGTTTAGTGGAGGGAGTCTATCAATTTGAATTGACGGTAACTGATAATTCAAACGCGGCCAGCAGATCCACCATGGAAGTGACGGTGCATGCGGCGCCGAATCAATTACCCACAGCCGATGCAGGCTCCGATTTGCAAATTTCATTGCCTACTGACACAGCTACTCTAACCGGGGCAGGTACTGATCCGGATGGAACAGTTGCTTCATATAAATGGACGGAGATCTCCGGCCCCGGTCTATCTAGTGTTGTGTCACCGTCAAAATCTCAAACATTGATCGACAACTTAACGGAAGGAATATACCAGTTCGAACTGACCGTAACCGATAATGCAGGCGCATCCTCGAAGGATACTGTACAGGTAACTGTACTGGCGGTGCCAAAAGCCTTTGCTAAGCTCTTCCCTAACCCGGCAACAAGCACGATCAACATTCAAATTGAAGGTGCAGGAAGGACGAGCAGTACGGCCATGAGGATCTATGATAATAAAGGAATTCTTGTTTACCAGGAAGACTTTGTAAGACCGCCGCAGCCAATGATCAAACAGGTCAATGTAAGCAAGCTTTCAGCGGGAATTTATTTCGTCGAATTGCAAACAGACACAAATAATATAACGACGTTGAGATTTATGAAAAAATAGGATGGCTTTTCAAGTTCGAAAAGGGGCTGCACAAAGCGGCCTCTTTTTTTTGCCCTTCTTTTATTCCAACATTCTTCTTCGATCAGATTTGGTCTGAGTTGGTCACATAATTAAAATCAACTAAATTGAAAGATAACCCCCATGTATGGAGATTTTAGAAATTAAAGTATTAAGAGGACCAAACTACTGGAGTATTCGCAGGCCAAAATTGATACAAATGAAACTTGACCTGGAAGAAATGGAACAAAAGCCAACAAATAAAATCCCCGGTTTTCGTGAACGCCTTGAAAAATTACTTCCCACTTTATACGAACACCGTTGCAGTGAAGGTGAGCCGGGTGGTTTTTTTCACAGGGTTGATGAAGGTACATGGATGGGGCATGTGATTGAGCATATTGCTCTCGAGATCCAAACATTGGCGGGTATGGATAGCGGGTTTGGCCGCACACGCAGCACCGGTGAAAGAGAAGGTGTATACTACGTGATCTTTGATTACATAGAAGAAGACGCAGGTATATATGCAGCAAGGGCAGCGGTCAGGATCGCGCAAGCCCTGGTCAACAGCGAAGCGTATGATCTTAATGGCGACATACAACACATGAGAGAGATTCGCGAAGATACGCGACTGGGACCCTCCACCGGATGTGTTGTCGATGAAGCCGCAAAAAGGGGAATACCCTTTATTCGCTTAAATAAACAAAGTCTTGTTCAATTGGGTTATGGTGTACATCAGAAAAGGATTCGCGCAACAATCGCTTCAACCACTTCAAACATTGCAGTGGATATCGCGGGAGACAAGGAAGAAACAAAATTATTGCTCGACGCCGCCCAGATACCCGTACCGAAAGGAACAGTGATAAGGACTGAAGAAGGATTAAACGATGCAATAGAACAACTGGGCTATCCGCTCGTAATAAAACCAATTGATGGCAATCATGGAAAAGGCAATACCACAAACATTACTAATTATGAACAGGCTTTGAAAGCATTTGCGGCAGCAAAAGAATATAATCGTTCATTGATCGTCGAGAAATTTATTACGGGGTATGATTTCAGGGCCCTCGTGATCAATTATAAATTTGTTTGCGCAGCTTTGAGAACACCCGCGGCTGTAACCGGTGACGGTGAACACTCGATTAAATGGTTGCTCGATGAAACTAACAAAGACCCACGCCGTGGTTATGGACATGAAAAGGTCTTAACGCAAATCACCGTTGACCAGTTCACTCAAAAAATGCTCGATGACCATGGTTATACTTTAGAAACTGTCCCTGGCAAAAATGAATTGGTCTTATTAAAACCGACAGCGAATCTTTCTACCGGAGGAACATCAACAGATGTAACTGATGAAGTTCATCCCGCGAATATTTTTATGTTTGAAAGGATCGCACGGATCATCGGCCTTGACATCTGTGGTATTGACGTGATGGCCACTGACCTTCAGACCCCTGTCTCTGAAAATGGTGGAGCGATCCTGGAAGTGAATGCTGCTCCCGGTTTCCGGATGCACCTTGAGCCTGCAAAGGGCTTACCCCGTAATGTTGCAGAACCGGTCATTGACATGCTTTTTCCCAAAGGAAGTGCCGGCAGGATCCCGATCATCGCTATTACAGGAACAAACGGAAAGACAACAACGTCGCGAATTACGGCACACATTGCAAAAAGCGCCGGGAAAAAAGTAGGCTACACAACAAGCGATGGCGTATACATTCAAAACCAGATGATGATGAAAGGCGATTGCACGGGTCCCGTTTCATCTCAATTCGTTTTGAAAGATCCAACGGTTGATTTTGCAGTGTTGGAATGTGCAAGGGGAGGCATTTTAAAATCGGGTCTTGCTTTTCAAAACTGTGATGTAGCAATTGTAACCAATGTCGCGGCGGATCATATAGGACTTGGAGGAATTAACAACCTCGAGCAAATGGCTAAGGTAAAATCAGTTGTTCCTGAAACTGTTTTCCCGCACGGTTATGCAGTATTAAACGCCGATGACGATCTCGTTTATAAAATGGGTGAGGAACTCGATTGTAACATCGCCCTTTTTAGCATGGACGAAACCAATCCCCGGATAAAAAAACATTGCGACAAAGGAGGCCTTGCTGCTGTTTTCGAAAATGGATATATCAGCATAAAAAAAGGTAACTGGAAAATTCGCGTGATGGCAGTAAAAGATATACCGATCACTTTTGAGGGACGGGCATTACATAATGTTCAAAACTGTTTACCATCTGTCCTCGCGACGTATTTGTTCCGCGATATCACCATCGAAGACATCCGGTCGGCATTAAGTTCGTTCCTGCCTTCCTCATCACAAGCTCCTGGCAGGCTAAACTTTTTTCATTTCAAAAATTTCTCTGTGCTGGCAGATTTTGCACACAACCCGCATGGCTTGAAGTTGCTTTGCGATTTTGTCAGTAAGCTTGGTTATCCGAAAAATATAGGTTTGATATCCGGAACGGGTGACAGAAGAGATGAAGATATTCGTGAATTGGGAGAAATATCTGCGCGTTACTTTGATGAGATCATCATACGATGTGATAAAAATCTGCGCGGCAGAACGGCACAGGAAATAATTGACCTTCTTAAACAGGGAATTCAAAAAGTAAATCCTAACATTCCTGTCATGATCATTCCTGATGAAAATAAGGCCCTGGAACATATTTATGCGAATCACGAGGCGGGGGTATTATATACGATGATGTGTGACGTAGTAGCAGGGGCTTTGGATAAACTCAGGGAGCTCAAGGAACGCGAACTTTCAGTTGGCCGCAACTAGCAGTTCGAACTCCAAAAAGACTTAAAACCATTTGGGTAAGAAGGATTCAGCCCGTATTTTTGCCGCCCGTTCGGGAAGGAGGCATTCCTTTTTTGGCCCATGGTGTAACGGTAGCACTACAGATTTTGGTTCTGTCTGTTGAGGTTCGAATCCTCATGGGCCAACAAGTCAAGGCACAAGCGAAAGTTTCCAGCTCTGCCTTGTGCCTTGATCCTCCAAAACTGCCTTGTAGTATAATGGTAGTACGTCAGATTCTGGCTCTGAATGTCAGGGTTCGAATCCTTGCAAGGCAACAAACCTGTTGATACTTAAAAGTGGTATTGGCAGGTTTTTTTCTTCTCCCTACCTTTCACCCATAAATTACAGGATATGAAAAAGATCTATTTTTTGCTGTTGCTTGTAGTGAGCTATTCAGGATACTCTCAACAATGCGGTAACTACTTTTTTCTGCAAAGCAATAAGACCATTGAAATGGGTATTTCAAACAAAAAAGGAAAAGATGTCGGGAAGCTGATCTACGTAATTTCTAACGTGGCGACCAAGGGAAGCGTAACAACGGGTACTATAAATTCGGAATTCATTGATAAAAACGGGAAGAGTGTTTCAAAGGCAACAAATAGTATCCAGTGTGATAATGGAAACCTGATGATGGACATGAAAATGTTCATCCCGTCGGCCCAGATGGAACAAATGGGTGATATCTCCGCCAGCGGCACCGCCAGCTATCTTGAGTATCCGTCTGTCCTTAAAGAGGGAGATGCTTTGAAAGATGCATCGTTTTCGATGGATTTCAAATCCACAAGTGGCATTGGGGGTCATATTTCAATTGATATGACCAACAGGAAAGTCCAGGGCAAGGAGAGCGTAACGACACCCGCGGGTACGTGGGATTGTTACAAAATAACCTATCACAGCAAGATGATCTTCAAGATGGGCATTGGCATTCCGATGAACTCTGATGTTACCGAATGGTATGCCCCGGGATTTGGAGTGGTGAAAACTGAATCAAATAATGGAACCACCCAGATCACGTCAATAAAGTGATTCAAGATAATTAATCGTCCGCGTTGTTCCGGTTTATTCTTATTTCTGAAAGACGAAATTACTTTTCGACTCTGCAAGCAGAGGTAATTGTTGATCTTTTTCCGAAACGATAATTTTATCGGTGGGGATCTTCCAGTTTATATTTAACAAGGGATCATTATACCTGATACCGGTTTCACTTTCCTTGTCATAGAAACTATCGCATTTATAAAACACTTCCGCCCTTTCGCTCAATACCGAAAAGCCGTGAGCAAACCCAGGCGGGATCAGCAGTTGTTTTTTATTGGCTGCCGATAGCTCAATAGAAAACGCTTTTGAAAAAGTCGGAGAATTTTCACGTATATCGACAGCTACGTCAAGAACAGTTCCTGTCAAAACCCTCACCAGTTTTGTCTGAGCATGAGGATTTAACTGGTAATGCAATCCCCGAACGACACCGTAAGACGAACTTGATTGATTATCCTGAACAAATCTCAGGTCGATATTTTCTTTGACGAAAGTTTTCTCGTTGTACGATTCAAAAAAATAACCGCGATTGTCTTCAAATACGGATGGTTCGAAAACAAGTAATCCGGGAAATTCAGTTTTAAAAAACGCCATGTTACAGACTCCAGTAATTTCTATTTATGATCTTGTTTCGGTATATGCCTTTCAGATCAGCGATCAGGCCGTGTGGTTTCGTTATACTGGCAAAATAATTCTCGTCGAGACACAAGTATGGTTCATGGGGCACGGCAACAATGACAGCATCATATTCATTGGAAAGATCGGTACTTAATCCAAAGCCATATTCGTGAACGAGATGATCTGAATTTGCATATGGGTCCTCTACTTCCACGTTTATGTAAAATGCTCTTAACGTCTTGACAATGTCTGCCACTTTAGAATTTCGTATGTCGCTCACATTCTCTTTAAAGGTCGTTCCCTTTATCAAAACCTTTGATGATCTGACATCACCACTGTAGCGGATAATATGCTGGATCACTTTTCTTGCAACATGACTAGCCATTTCATCATTAATATTCCTGCCCGCAAGAATTACCTGGGAGCCATACCCCAATTTTCGCGCTTTGTAAGTAAGATAGTAAGGATCGACTCCAATACAATGCCCTCCTACAAGACCAGGCTGAAATTTCAGAAAGTTCCATTTTGTCCCTGCAGCCTCCAGCACTTCATAGGTGTTGATCTTCATCATATCGAAAATGATCGACAATTCATTCATCAACGCAATATTCAGATCCCGTTGAGTATTTTCAATGATTTTTGCGGCCTCTGCTACTTTTATACTTGACGTTTTGTGCACGCCCGCCTTCACCACCAGCTCATAGACCTTTGCAATCTCATCCAGTGATTCAGCATCACATCCGGATACGACTTTGACCACATTTGACAGCGTATGTTTCTTATCTCCCGGGTTGATACGCTCCGGGGAATATCCCAGCTTAAAGTCCGTCACATTTTTAAGACCTGATAATTTTTCAATGATCGGCAGGCAATCCTCCTCCGTGCAGCCCGGGTAAACTGTTGATTCAAACACTACATAATCCCCTTTCTTTATCACCTTACCCACAGTCTGGGAGGCCTTTTCAACGGGGATAAGATCGGGAACATTGTGTTCATCAACCGGCGTAGGTACGGCGACGATGAAAAAATTCGCCTCGCGCAATACATCGAGTGAATTCGTAAAAACAATATTACAATCTTCAAAGGCCTCTTTGTCCAATTCATTGCTCGGATCAATTCCTTGCTTCATTAGTTCGATCCGGTTTTGATTGATATCAAAACCAATGACCGAAATCTTTTTTGCAAATTCCAATGCAATGGGCAACCCTACATATCCAAGCCCTATTACAGCAAGTTTTTTTTCTTTACCAACAAGCTCTTTGTACATGTGGTTCTAATTCTAAGTTTTAATTCCCGATTTCTTATTTCTTTGACTAAACTCTTTTGGTTGCTTTTTCAATTCTGTAGATGGAAGAGATTTAAAATAATCAAAAGTGATCTTTAAGCCCTCGGGGCGACGTACCCTTGGTTCCCATCCTAGTATTTCCCTCGCCTTTGAGATATCCGGCTGCCTGTTTTTCGGATCATCCACAGGCAAGGGTTTAAATATAATACTTACTTTATTATTTGTTAGTTCTAATATCTCTTTCGCAAAATCAATTATAGAAATTTCATCGGGATTTCCAATATTTATCGGCATACAATAGTCACTGAGAAGCAGGCGATAGATCGCCTCGATCGTGTCCTCTACAAAACAAAAACTCCTGGTCTGGGAACCATCACCAAACACGGTTAAATTTTCGCCCCGCAAGGCCTGGCCAATAAACGCCGGTAAAGCCCTGCCATCATTCAACCGCATCCTTGGTCCAAAAACATTAAATATTCGCGCAATTCGAATATCAATACCGTGAAAGGTGTGATAGGCTGTTGTGATTGATTCCATGAAACGTTTTGCCTCATCGTACACTCCCCGGGGGCCCACCGGGTTTACGTTGCCCCAATATTCTTCCGTTTGCGGATGCACAAGAGGATCACCATATACCTCACTCGTTGACGCAACGAGTATTGTTGCTCGCTTTTCCAAAGCGAGTCCCAGGCAGTTATGAGTTCCCAGTGCGCCCACTTTCAACGTCTGGATAGGAATTTTCAGATAATCGATCGGGCTGGCGGGAGAGGCAAAATGGAGAATGTAATCGAGCTGTCCTGATACGTGGATAAATTTCGAAACGTCGTGATTATAAAATTCAAAGTTCTGCAACTTGAAGAGATGCTCAATGTTACGGAGGTCACCGGTGATCAGGTTATCCATACCAATTACATCATATCCTTCTTTGATGAAACGATCACAAAGATGTGAACCCAGGAAACCGGCAGCACCTGTAATAAGGACCCGTTTATTCATTTTCATAGCATCTATTATTCACGATCCATTTAAGTTTTAAAGGTACCCCTGCCAATACTTTCGTAATGAAATCCAAGATCCCTCATCATTCGCGGCTCATAAACATTTCTTCCGTCGAAGATCACTTTATTTTTCATGAGTGAAACCATCCTGTCGAAGTCGGGAGTGCGAAATTCATTCCATTCTGTGGCAACGATCAATGCATCACAATCTTTGATAGCTTCGTACTGGCTATCGGCAAAGACTATTTTATCTCCCAGTATCTTTTTTACGTTACCCATCGCCTCAGGGTCAAATGCTGTTACAACGGCCCCTTCTTTTAATAGCTCCATTATAATAGCTAACGCAGGCGCTTCCCTGATATCATCAGTATTCGGTTTGAATGCCAATCCCCACAAGGTGATCTTTTTATTTTTAAGATCATCTTTGAAATATTTTTTTATTCGCGGCAGCAAGTAGAGCTTTTGTTTTTCGTTTACCTGCATAACGGCCTTCAGAATATTAAAATTGTATTCTACTTCATTGGCTGATTGCACGAGAGCTTTTACATCTTTCGGGAAACAACTTCCGCCATACCCGATCCCCGGGAATAAAAACCTTTTGCCGATGCGATCATCACTTCCCAGGCCGCGTCGAACCATGTCGACATCAGCGCCCAACTTTTCACAGAGGATGGCTATCTCATTCATAAACGAGATCTTAGTAGCGAGAAACGAGTTGGCAGCATACTTAGTTAATTCCGCTGATCTTTCATCCATAAAGACAAGAGGATTTCCCTGGCGGACAAAGGGAGCATACAGATCACTCAGAATCTTCTTAGCCCTTTCAGAGCGTGTGCCAATTATAACCCTGTCAGGTTTCATAAAATCTTCCACCGCAAGACCCTCCCGTAAAAACTCCGGGTTCGAGACGACATCAAAATCAGATTTGCAATTTGCCGCGATAGCGTTCCGCACTTTTTCTGCAGTGCCAACCGGTACCGTACTCTTATCAATGATGACCTTATATTCCTTAATGATCTTCCCCAGGTCATTGGACACTTTAAGAATTGCCGAAAGGTCGGCAGAACCATCCTCTCCGGGTGGAGTTGGCAATGCCAATAAAATAAGCAACGAATCATTTACACTGCCGGCCAGGTCGGTGGTAAACTTAAGACGGCCCTCCCGCAGACTACGTCTCAATAGCTTCTCAAGACCCGGCTCGTAGATGGTCATTTCTCCCCTGGAAAGCTTATTTACTTTTTCTTTATCTATGTCTACACAGATCACTGTGTTGCCAGTTTCAGCAAAACAAGTTCCTGTCACCAAACCAACATAACCGGTACCAATGACGGCAATTTTCATTTCCTTAATTTAACGATTTACAAACTCGAGTACTTTAGAAGAGATATAACTCAATTGTTCTTCATCCAATTCAGTATGGATGGGTAATGAGATCACCCGTTGCGTGAGCCAGTCAGTTACTGGCATATCCAGTGTGGAAGAGTTATATTGTGCGAACATTTTTTGTTTATGAGCAGGTACAGGATAATAGATCATGGAAGGAACTTTTTGTTCAGCCAGGAATTTATGAAGCTCATCGCGGTTAACTCCTTCAAGTATTATTGTGTATTGATGAAAAACATGATCGCTATAAGAAGCCCTGGATGGAGTTTTGATCTTTGTGCAGCCGGCAAACGCATTGTCATAAGACCGCGCCGCCTCTTTCCTTGCCTCAATATATTCATCCAGGTGTCTTAATTTCTCGTTGAGGATAGCCGCCTGTATGCTATCGAGCCTGCTGTTACATCCCACCACGTCGTGATAATATCTTTTACTCTGCCCATGATTAGCGATCATTTTTAATTTCACCGCTAATTCATCATCATTCGTGTAAAGAGCGCCACCATCCCCATAGGCTCCCAGATTCTTTGACGGATAAAAGGAAGTAGTGCCGATCGTACCGATTGTCCCGGTCTTCTTCTTAACTCCATTTCTGAAAATATAGTTGCACCCGATCGCCTGTGCATTGTCTTCGATAACGTATAAATTAAACTCGCGGGCGATATCCATAATTTCCTCCATGGCAGCAGACTGACCATATAAGTGAACAGGCACGATCGCCTTTGTTTTCGAAGTAACGGCCTTGCGAATGGCAGCCGGGTCAATACAGAATGTCTGGGGATCAACTTCAACAAATACAGGTGTAAGTTTCAATAAAGCTATGACCTCAGTGGTAGCAATGTATGTAAATGAAGGTGTGATAACTTCATCTCCTGGTTTTAGGTCAAGGCCCATCATAGCGATCTGCAGTGCATCCGTTCCGTTAGCGCACGGAACCAGGTATTTTGTATCAAGATATTTAGCAAGATTAAGGGCAAATTCCTGTACAATCTTTCCATTAATAAACGCGGAGCTGTCGATCACTTCTTTAATAGCCTGGTCAACGTCCTTTTTGATCTTTTGGTACTGCGTCTGGGTATCTACCATTTGAATTTGTCTCATTCGAGTTCAAGATTTAGGTCATTGGTCCGCAAACAATTCAAAGCCGCGCAAAAATAATAAAATATAGGTAGGTTATATGAATGCTTTTACTTTTGCCAAAATCAAAAATTTGTCGGGATTTTTCTATACAATTTTCCTTTGGTTGTATCGCGTAGCTGTTGGTTTTTCTTCGATCTGGAACGAGAAGGCCAGGAAGTGGGTCAACGGCCGAAAGAATATTTTCGACAAAATAGAACTTGGGGTCCGGGATTCAAAATCAGGTATTGTTTGGGTTCATTGTTCATCATTAGGTGAGTTCGAACAGGGGAAGCCATTTATGGAGAAGATTAAAGTACAATATCCAAACCATAAGTTGCTTATAACTTTTTTTTCACCCTCCGGTTACGAAGTAAAAAAGGATTATAACGGCGCAGATCATGTCTTTTATCTCCCCATGGATTCTCAAAAGAACGCCCGGAAATTTCTCGACATAGTCAAACCAACCCTCGTTGTTTTTATCAAGTACGATTATTGGTATTATTACTTAAGTGAAATTAAAAGGAGAAGCATTAATTGTTTGCTTGTCTCGGCTGTTTTCCGCGAAGACCAGGCATTTTTTAAATGGTATGGAGGTTTGCAAAGGGATATGCTTAATTGCTTTACACAAATATTTGTGCAGAATGAAGTATCAAGAAATTTACTGGAAACGATAAACGTCAAGCATTGTTCAACCAGCGGAGATACAAGGTTTGACACTGTGGTGGAGATCTCTGAAAAATTTGAACGTGTTCCGCTGATTGAATCGTTCATGAAAGATGATAAAACGATTGTTGCGGGAAGTACCTGGCCAAAAGACGAAGAGTTCCTGCAGACTGCATTTAATAAATTGGGAAGCGATAATATCAAACTCATCATTGCTCCCCATGAAATTCATCACACTCACCTTGATGAACTGAAAAGACTTTTTCCTGCCGCCATTCGATTTTCCGAACTAACCGTTCGTTCATCACTGGCAAGCAGTGTTCTGATCATTGACAACATTGGCATGCTTTCGCGATTGTACAGGTACGCCTTTATCACCTACGTTGGCGGAGGGTTTACAAAAGATGGAGTTCACAATGTTTTAGAAGCTGCGGTTTACGGCAAGCCGGTTGTGTTTGGAAACAATTATAAAAAGTATAAAGAAGCGGCTGACCTTGTAAAAATCGGAGGGGCCATATCCTTTTCTGATTCCGAAGAATTATATAACACTCTAACAACTCTGCTCGATGATCAAAATGATTACGGGTTGAGATCCAGCGCATCAAAACATTATGTGCAAGAAAATAGAGGAGCTACTGAAAAGGTTCTGAATTATATTGAAATGAACCGTCTCTTAACCAGGTGAATAAAATGCTTAACAATCTCACTTTCTTTGTCCCAGCCAAGCTTTACGATCAGTTCCCTGCTGATCCAATATTCAGCTTCCTGGAATATGTGAAAGCTGTTGATCGTCTTTATGCTTCTTTCATACATCGCCTCGTCGCCACGAAAA
>DASYSW010000717.1:0-3021 GCA_036002905.1 Chitinophagaceae bacterium | reverse complement strand
TGACTCTATATCCATTATATTAGCTACCTTGGACAAGTGAACAAATAAACCAACTATGATGAAAAAATTTCTTTTAGCATTTTTGGCAACTGCTATGTGCCTGGTAAGTTTGCCAGCATTTTCCCAGGACAAAGAAAAAGTTGACACGACTAACAAGTTGGGCCTGGCAGGAGACGGCCTTGATCTTTACGCAGTGCTGGATCTGTTCCAGCAGTCAAAAACAATTGAATCGTTTGAGAAATCTCTCAATGATCCAAAAACCAAGATAAATAACCTCGACCTGGACCTTGACAAAAAGGTTGATTTTATCAAAGTGGTTACTGAAAAAAAGGATAAAAAGGACGACTCGTACATGTTTATACTACGCGTTGATGTCAGTAAAACTGAATCGCAAGATGTTGCTGTCATCTTGCTGGACAGAGATAAGGATAAAAAAGTGAGCCTGCAGATGGTTGGCGACGAAGAATTGTACGGCAAGGATTATGTTATTGAACCAAAAGGAAATTCACCGGTTACTCCAAATCCCGCTTACAAGGGTGCGGACCCGGTTACCGTAACTGTAGAGGCCCAACCTACTACGGTAGTCGTTCAACAAGCACCAGTGGTACAGTATGTTTATTCACCCGCCTACGTCCCCTACTATCCGCCGTATTATTATGGATATTATCCGGGCTGGTTTGCATTTACAGCGGTTGTTTCATTTGGCTTTTATGCTGCGGCGTGGGGCGGCCACCATCATGGCTACTATGGTGGTCACTATCATGGAGGGAATAACAATGTAATTATTAACAACAATAATAATTTCAATAATTACAATAATAACAAGATGCGTTCGAATGACGTTAGGAATAATCAGAACAGGGGTAACTATGGCAATGGATCGACCGATCGACGCGCAGGCGATAGGGCGTCTGCGTCAACACGTCCAGCAAATTCGAACCGTCCTTCTGCGTCGACACGCGATGCCGCATCCAATCGAGGGGGAGCATCTAACCGTGCGGGCACTGGAGGCTCTGTCTCTAACCGGCAATCGACATCACCATCAAACAGATCGTCAAGCTTTAATTCTCCGTCGACCAGGTCCAGTTCATCATCATTTGGAGGAGGAGGTCGTTCAATGGGCGGAGGTGGCGGAGGCCGTTCATTTGGCGGCGGCGGAGGCGGCAGAAGACGTTAAACGTCAATCGTCAAATTCGAATCGCTTCGATCCAATGGTATAAGTGAACTTTTCTTAGATCATTTGCTATACTGCTTCACAAAATGAAAAGCCTTCCGAAACTAGTTTCGAAAGGCCCAAACAATTCGCTTTATGGCTTATTGAACCCGCACGCCATCAGAAGCACTCATATCCCTGAGCACGACATATTTACCATCTTTTTTCTGAAACAGCGACATATAATTTCCTGAATTAACGGGATTATTGGCAGAGTCTACGACCTTAAAATAACCAATTTCTAAAACCATATTTCCATCGTTGGACGGGTAAACTTCATTTGTTTTAAACGTGATCTTGTTGGCATTTGACGGTAGGTCAGCTTGAAGAAACTCTATGATTGCTGGCTTCCCGACCAAAGGAGCTGTATTCGGGAAAAAGCTTATCGCATCATCTGCATAGTAGCCTATATTTTTCAGAACTCCACTATTGAACACCGCGGCAAATTCGTCTTCCCTGGCCTGGATCTCCTTCTTCACCTGTTCTTTATCAACTGAAGTCTTTTTTTCATTACATGCAAACAACAAACTGACGAGGCAGGCAAATGGTAGTGCTTTGATAGTCACGTTTTTCATAAATAAAATTATTCTTTTGTTACTTGTTGTGCGTTAAAGCTAAGAACTAAAAATAATATAACAAATAGACGATGAGGGCGTTTTTGCCTGATTTTGCAATATCGTGCTGGTGAGATGCATAGCGGGTTACGACGAATTTCTATCAGGTGCTGAATGTCTGAACTCTTTAATTTAAATAAATTTGTTCGAGATCATAACCGTTTAACAATGCGACAAAAACTAAACTTAATAACTCTTGGTGTTGATGATTTTGAAAGATCACTCAACTTTTACGAAAAAGGACTCGGTTGGAAAAAGTCGGACAAAAGTATGGAGGGGCTTGCGTTGTTTCCATTAGGCGGCATTACCCTGGCTTTGCATCCAAGGAAAGACCTGGCAGCCGATGCAACGTTACCATACCAGCCAACGAAGTTTTCAGGGATGACAATTTCGTACAATGCAAAATCCGAAAAAGAAGTTGACGACATTTTAAAACAAGTTGAAAAGCTTGGTGCGACAATCATCAAACCTGCACAGAAAGTTTACTGGGGCGGCTATAGTAGTTACTTTAAAGATTTGGATGGGCACCTGTTTGAAGTTGCATACAACCCGTTTTGGGAATTAGACGAGAACGATAACTTAAAACTGTAACACGAACCAGGTCCGCTTTACGATTTCCTTCTTAGCTGAGTCTCCGGACGCACTCGGCGTAAATCACTTGACCCGTGAATCCGTCTTTGACTAAAACTCATCGGGTAAGAAGATTCCTGGAATTCGCATCGCCGTTTTTATTATTTTAAATATAAATAGCTATGGAATTAGTCCTACAAATTCTGTTGGGTTTGGTCGCATTGATATGCTTGTTAGGAGGTATGAATCTTTTGCTAAAAGGTGCAGGTTCTTTTTTACCTGGTGTAACTCCACCGGCACGTTTAGACAACCTCTTCAGATTCTTGAGCGGAATTTATTTCGGCCTTGGCTTTCTAATGGCCTGGGTTGTTTTTAACTTTCATGCATTAAGTGATCTCATCTATTTCATAGGTATTGTTGTGATTTTTTCCGGATTAGGAAGATTATATTCAAGAACAAAACTCGGTTCCGCAGGAAAATATTTTGATAACATCATGGTGGTTGAAATTATTTTAGGCATCAGCATTGTCGTTCTTCAATATTTCAGACCTAATTGACATCGGGCTCAACTTTTCCAATCAAAAAATGGAACCTTTTTGTAACCTTTCACTTACCATTCACTCT
>DASYSW010000716.1:0-4186 GCA_036002905.1 Chitinophagaceae bacterium | reverse complement strand
TTCCAGTGGTGTGATATTGAAACACGTCAGATGCGCGGTTTCGAGGTTGGTGATATTTTGTTTTATTTCTTCTACAAGCCTGGGCCTCTCGAGTATTTTTTGGGTCAATGGTTTTACTGAAGAATCAAAGCAACTGATCAGCGATAGTCGCTTTCTTGCATGATGGCCGGTGATACCCGGTAGCAAGTTCAAATAATAATCCACGATCACTTCGGGTACCGGGACACTTGTAACATAGATCAATTTAGTTAATGGCATACGCAGCAACATCAACATGCAGAGCAAACGCTCTTCATAGTGTACAGCTCCTTTCACCTTAGAAAGGATCTCGGTATCCAGCGTTAAAGACGGAACAATTACCACTGTACGTTCGGCAAGTTTATCGGGAAATATTTTCTCATATTGCCTTTTCATACCCTCCTGGATCGTATTGAACATAGCTCTTTCATCCGCGGAACCCGGCGCCGGAAAATGATTTCCGCGGGTGAATGTTTTGCGACTCGTGAGCGGGATGTTCATGCGTATGTTTTTGAAAAGTTAGCACAATGGCGTGAAAGACAAATCGTGCCGCTCAAAAAATTTTTTTAAATGAATACGTAGTCGAAATATGGCGGATCCTTCTTTTACGAAGAAGCCACATTGGCGGGATATTCGTCTTTGGAAATATAAGCAGGTATTTCTTTCGGAAGTTCCTTGTCGACGAAATACATATCTATTTCGCCAATATTCTTGGCGTAGATCTTTCCCCGGTAAGTACACTGATATTGATCTTTAATGTGATTATACACAGCGGCAGATACATTGAGACTTCCAGCTTCTCCATTACTTTCCATTCTGCTTGCAATATTCACTGTACTGCCCCATATGTCATAGGCGTATTTTTTACGACCCACCACTCCGGCCACGATCGGACCCACATGAATTCCAATTCTCAATTCCCATGGAGGAAGCCCCATTGATAGTCGTATTTCATTTCTTTTCCGGATGTATTCTTTGATCTCAAGCCCCGCATTTACCATCTTAATCGTGTGGTCATCAGTTGGAGTCGGAATACCGCCGGCACACATATAAGAATCTCCAATGGTTTTTATTTTTTCAAGACCATATCTTCCAATGATCTCATCAAAGGCAATAAAACATTCATTTAATTCGGTGACCACTTCGTGCGGAGAAAGTTCGTCGGCTATTTTTGTAAAACCCTTAAAGTCGGTGAACAGAACTGAAACAAGGTCAAAGTATTTGGGCTTGGCATATCCATGTATTCTTAATTCGTGTGCAACTTCGGAAGGAAGAATGTTCAACACAAGGTTTTCAATCTGTTCTTTTTGCTGATCAAGGATTTTGTTCGTCTTCACTTTATTTCTGTATCCTCTAAAAAGAATAATAGCTATGACGAAGACAAGGAAAAGTCCGCCGGTTACCGCATTGCGGGCAATCTTTTGGCGACGCAGATTCGATTCCTGGAGTTCCTTATCTTTTGTAAGCAGATTTATTTCCGACTGCTTTTTGTCCATCTGGAATGTAAAATCCATGCGCTGTAACTTCTGGTCAGATTCACGATTATAAATTGAATCTTTGATATCGAGAAGGAGTGTTTGATATTTAAAGGCACTATTGTAGTCTTTCAGCGCAGAGTAACATGCGGCCAGACCCATATATGCGTCTTTCAATCGAAATTTCGAATCCAGGGATTTTGCAATTTCCTCGGCTTTTTTATATGCTGACAACGATGCTGATATTTTTTGCTGGCTATAATAGGTTTGTGCAATGCCTAAAAGAGATCCGGCGATATCTTCCTGCACACCTAAGTCAGTTGCAATCTTAAGGGCACGGTTATGATAAGCGAGCGCCGAATCATAATTTTGTTTCTTTTCATAAAGTTTGCCAATATCATTGAGCGTGTAACAAACGTCAGCGGTAGCCCCATACGCAGCTAATGATTGGTCAAAATAAATAAGCGCCGAATCATCCATGTTTCTATTCATATAGACTTCACCCATGTTGACGGTAATGGTGCCAATCATGTAGTCATTCTTTAATTCCCTGGCAAGGGGTAAAGCCCTTAATAAATACTCCAGCGCTTTGTCGTAAGTGTTTACTTTGTTCAGGTAGATGTTACCAATATTGCCGAGCGTTACTACAATGCGCGTTGTGTCCTTTAATTTCTCAGCCAGTGTCAATCCCTGGAAATAGTATTCAAGTGCCTTGGTTTCCTGCCCCTGTTCAGCATAAAGACTTCCCAAATTGTTAAGGATCAATGATTGACCCTTTAAATCATTTATTTTTTTGAAAATATCGAGAGCATTCGTATAGGCGCCCAGCGTTTCGGGGTATTTGCCCAATTTTTTATAGTACTTACCGACATACCAGAATGAATTAGCTAGTCCTTCGTTATAGTTCAGTTTAAGTGAGAGTTCCTTCGCAAGATTTGCATAAGTGATTGCATCCTCAAGCGAAGAACTTTCATATTCCTGGCTGATCTGCAACAGAACCTGCGCTTTCGCAATGGAGTCGGTGGTGGTCGATAGGACGTTTTTGAGACTGTCAATAGTGGGATCTTCGGCGAATGCCAGTATACTTTTGAAGAAAAGTAACAGGAATAAGGTTGTTTTGGCACGTCCGTTCAAATGCATGCGTTAAGTTAGAACTTTTTTTGCATTGTTGATTCAGTATCTATTGGATTTCAAACTAAAAGAGGGAATGTTAATTCCCTCTTTTTATCATAATAATAATTGACAGACGCGACTAGAACTTCTCAATCTTGAAAAGTTTAGTTTGGCCTTTGATATCGACCCTGATGAAATACATGCCAGGCTTCAATGATGTAAGATCCAGTTCTACTGTTTGTGTAGAAGAGTTCTTGAGACTGACCGGGAAGAATCTGCCGTCCAAATCGATGACCCGAATGTCTTTCAACGAGACATCATCAGTTCCTACGAACAGTGTTGCTTTGTTATGTGCCGGATTCGGATAGACACCCGCTTTAACCAAACTCGTTGATTCCGTCACGTCCGTCACCCTTTGAGTCGTCAGACCCTTAGGACATTTTCCACTAGAAGTAGAGCTAGCATCACTTGTTGACGACGTCGAGTGCCCCTGGGCCCCATTATAGGTGGTTAAAGACCAGGTAATCTTTATGCCGTTGAATCTCACATTAAATTTACCAGTTCCAGGAGGGAAGACAGTAGGTTGGAACTGAGCGTCCCAACGTGCCGACGAACTGGAACCAGTAATTTTATTACTGTCACCCAATGGCACGCTTACGGTAATGCTGTTCGGGTTACTCCACGCATAGTGCGCAACATATGTATAACCATCCGGATCTCCGACCAACGGAGTTACACAATCCAGTGAGGGAATCACATTCTTGGTATTATTGTCCTTAGGATCTACATATAAAGTTCCGGGCTGAAAACTTATGTTATAGTTAGGCGGTGTCTGCATTTGCACCACACTGCCAGAAACCGTGATCGGGTAAGTACCAGCCTTTCCAGGACTAGGAGAGTATGTGGTCGAATAGGTGGTGGAAGCGGAGCTAACAACTGTTGCTTTGGTATCCAGATATTTAAACCCACTAAACGTGGACGTGAACGCTGGCAGGGGATCCCCGGCAAAGATCGTTTTGTCATCTGCTGTAACAGTTAATGTCGCAGGGCCGACCGTCAATTTTCCTGTCGCATAGGTAATATCAAAATCCCTCGAGAAGAAAGTCGGCGTAAAGAAGGCACCCGGTATGATATTCCATTGTCCTACTGAAATACCAGTGATCAGGTTGACGGGTTGGAAGTCGGAAGCCGTACCTGAAGTTGCATCGTCATCATCGACTATCACAATTGAATTATCAGAAGTGCTGCCACTGATCGCATCTGAGAAACTTTGACTTTCAGCGCCAAGCGTCATAGTCTTGCCATTGACAACAGTAGCTCCTAAAGTCATGGTCTTGCCGGATGTGAGAGACACTCCGTTTACCGTATTACCACCCGTAGGCGAATAGCTATTAAAGAGACTGGCCGCTAAGAAGATCGCGTTGAAGTTTAGTGTCATGGTCTTACCCAGCGTCATCGTTTTTCCACTGGCAATAAATCCAAGGTTGGAGAATGAAAAATTGGTAATCGAGCCATCAACAAGAGCGACCGTGCCGTCCGCCACCGAGGACTGATGTTGCGATACAAGGTTGCTTTGAATA
>DASYSW010000715.1:0-12378 GCA_036002905.1 Chitinophagaceae bacterium | reverse complement strand
TCTTATCCTTCTTTTCAGATTATTTGTCAATCGCAGTTTTCTAGCGTTAGCCATATGTTATTTCATCGTCGGCGTCCAGAACCTCATGCGACAAAGTGTGTTCGACGTTCCTAAATCGATCTACCAAACGATGAGTATTGTGGATAACATCTTAGACGCTCCCCTCATGCTGTTGTTTCTTATTTTTTTCAGCACTTCCGCATTAATGACCAAGCGGATCAGGACTTGCATTTATCTGTTTATTGCCTTTGAGGCTATTATTTTAGCAGTTTTTGGATTCAATGTAAAAGCAATCAGGATAATCTTGGGACCTGATATAGTTTTGATCGTAACGATCAGTTTTTTGTTCTTCCTGAGATATGTTCGCCTGTCTGTTTCTAATGGAAAGAGTTTGGGTAAGGCAGTGATGGCTTCTTCGGTGTTTATTTCGTACACTATTTTTAGTATCGTCTATGTTTTCTATTACCTGCTAAAGAATCAGCAATACCAGGGTGACGCTGAGTTAATATATTACCTGATAAGTATTTTGTCAGCTATGCTAATGTCAATCGGGATTCACATCGAAAATAAGAGATTCAAAAAGCTTGACGAACTCAGACACACACGAAAGGAGTTAGCCGCCATTTACGGAGAGAAAAAAGTGGCTGCCTTTAAAAAAGACAGCCGCTTTCTCAATTCTTAATGAATCAAAAGCAGTATTTATTCTCGGCTATCATTTTATCAGCAATTGCTCTTCTTGCCTCTTTTGAATTAAAGGGCTCTGCTTTTGTAAAACGTTTTAGTCCCATCAGGATCATTCTTTGTTCATCTCCGCCTGCAAATGCGTTGATCGCGTCTTTCCCGCTTTTATTTATTTTATCAGCAGCATCATATAAATAAGTGCGCATAATATCCAGGTAAGGTTTGCAATTGGCTTCGCCCCGCTGGTCGACCATCTTCATGACTCTTAGCAATACACTTTCGGCATTGAACGTTTCAATGGCCATATCCGCAATGTCCATCAATATTTCCTGTTCCTTGTCGATTTTCATCATTAGTTTTTGAACTGCTGCCCCTGCTGTCATTAATATGGCCTTCTTAAGATTAGCTACTAATTTTCTCTCCCTGGTGAACAGTCCTTCTTCTTCATTTCCAAAATCAGGAATGCTCATTAATTCTTTTTGCACTTCGGTGGCCGGGCCCATTAAATTCAGCCGACCCTGCATGGCTCTTTTCAATGTCATATCAAGAATAAGGAGGCGGTTGATCTCGTTCGTTCCTTCGTAAATGCGATTGATCCTGCTGTCACGATAAGCCCGGGAAATTTCATATTCGGCACTGAAACCATTTCCCCCGTGTATTTGCACTCCTTCATCAACAACAAAATCCAGCGTTTCGCTGCCGTAAACCTTTAAGGCGGCACATTCAATAGCGTATTCTTCTGCGCCTCCCAATAATGCTTCATTAAATGGTTTGCCCGCAGCAAGTAATTCTTTTTCTTTTTCATCGATCCAATTAGCAGTGCGATACAATGCACTTTCAGCCACAAACACTTTAATCGCCATTTCCGCCAGCTTGTGTTTAATAGCGCCGAAATTAGAAATGGGTTGTTTGAATTGTTCTCTTGTGACTGCATACTGTACGGATGTGGTGACTGCTCGCCTTGCGCCACCGACTGCAGCCGCACATAATTTCAATCTTCCGATGTTGAGTATGTTAAATGCAATTCTATGCCCCTTCCCAATTTCACCTAATACATTTCCGACAGGAACTTTGCAATCCTGGAAGTATAATTGAACAGTAGAAGAGCCCTTGATCCCCATTTTGTGCTCTTCAGGCCCTTGCGTAAACCCTTCTGTCCCCCGTTCGACAATAAATGCTGTAAACTTATCTCCGTCGACTTTTGCAAATACTGTGTACACATCGGCGAAACCGCCATTGGTGATCCAGCACTTTTGGCCATTGAGCAAATAATATTTTCCATCAGCGCTCAGCTTTGCGGTTGTCTTGGCCCCCAGTGCATCACTCCCACTATTGGGTTCAGTTAGACCATAAGATCCGACCCATTCACCACTAATAAGCTTGGGAATGTATTTTTGTTTTTGTTCCGGTGTACCGAAATACAAGATCGGCAAGGTTCCAATCCCTGTATGTGCTGCAATCGCCACAGAAAAAGAATGACCTGCACCGAGGTATTCATTTACAATAGTCGACGTTACAAAATCTTTCCCCATTCCTCCATATTCGTCGGGAAAAGAAACGGCCAACAGCCCCTGCTCACCGGTTTTTTGAACCAGCGATCTCATTAATCCGGGTTCCAGCGCATCAATGCGATCAAGGATAGGCATTACTTCTGAGTCCAGGAACTGGCTGCACATATCACGGATCATTATTTGCTCCTCAGAAAAGTTTTCGGGGATAAAGGTGTCGGCTTCTGATAATTCTTTTACCAGCCATTCTCCACCTTTTAGTACGGCTTTGCTTTTTACTTCGGGAGTCATATTAGTTTAAGGTTTAGAGTTTATATTTTATTAGTAAACATTCTTAATTCACCTGAGATTGTCGTACACGATCTGCAAGACTTGCTTACACACGTCAATCTGCTCTGTCGGCACACCTTCCAATGCTTCGTTTAACGTTTCTTCTGCCATCGCCATTGCCTGCTCTTCCATTTTATGCCCCTGTTTGGTGAGGTAAATGCGGTTGATCCTCCTGTCATTTTCAGACGCAAATCGTTTGACCAGGTTTAGTTTTTCAAGATTATCGACAAGTCTTGTAATGCTGGGTTTGTCGCGAAATGTTGCATTACACAATTCCTGCTGGCTCAATCCTTCCTTTTTCCATAGCTGGTATAAAACGCTCCACTGCTCAATAGTAAGATTCAGGCCACGGGCATTGATCTTCTTCTGAAGCCGCCGCGCGATGGCCGTGGAGGCTTTACCTGTGATAAAGCTGTATAATTCGCCCTTCTTAAATTGGTTGTTTGGCATACAGTTGTTTATACAACTATTCAAAAGTAATAATTTTTTTGATAGTCTGGTAGTATTTTTAAGCCTTGTTTTTTCGAGACGTATGTTTACGATTATTTAGTTTTGTTACGACCATGATCATTCTTTACATCGCCATATTTCTTTTCCTGGGATACGGTTTTTTAATCATTTATTACTGGTTCGCCTGGAAATCAATTCCTGAATACATTTTAACCGATAAGCCGCCGCATACAGGCCTTTCCGTTGTGATTCCTGCGAGAAACGAGGAGAAAAATATCATCAATTGTTTGGAGTCTGTCTGTAACCAGCAATATCCTTCTGGGTTACTTCAAGTAATTGCAATCGACGATGACTCGACTGATCGGACCTGGGACCTCCTTCAGCATTTTCATTCCAGAGACATGACAACAAACAGTGTTCGCCTGGCTGAGTTAGGAGAGAATGAATTTTCAGCTCATAAGAAAAGGGCGATAGAAACAGGGATTGCCATGTCGCATAATAATGTTATCGTCACCACCGATGCCGATTGTAAACATCCAATGACATGGTTGAAAACAATTGCTTCAGTTTATGAAGAAAAAAAACCAGTTTTTATAGCGGCACCCGTAGCGTTACAAAATGATTCTTCTGTTCTACAAATTTTCCAGGCCCTTGATTTTTTGGTTTTACAGGGAATTACAGGGGCCTCTGTTCATAAGAAGATTCATTCGATGTGCAATGGAGCCAACCTTGTCTATGAAAAAAATGCATTTCATGAGGTCAGTGGTTTTTCCGGAATTGATAAGATCGCTTCGGGTGACGATATGCTGCTGATGCATAAGATCAGCCGTAAATATCCGGGTAAGGTTCACTATTTAAAATCAAAACAGGCAATCGTGACTTCAATACCGATGCAGACGTGGAAAGAATTTTTAAATCAGCGCATCCGATGGAGCAGTAAAGCGAGATTTTATGATGATAAACGAATATTTTGGGTGTTGTTGCTGGTTTATTTTTTTAACCTCTCTTTCCTGGCCTTAGTGATCGCTGGCTTCTGGTTTCCTATGCTATGGGTATGTGCAGGAATTTTGTGGATCGCAAAAACGATCATTGAATTTCCTTTCGTGTATTCAGTGGCAAGGTTTTTCGATAAGACCTCCCTTTTGAAATATTTTTTCTTTTTTCAACCCTTACATATTGCATACACGATTATTGCCGGATTGCTCGGGCAATTCGGAAAATATGAGTGGAAGGGAAGGAGGGTGAAGTAAGCAGTTGGCAGCCGCAGTCGGCAGTTAGTAGTCGACAGTCGCCAATCGGAATGCATATCGCTTAGTACCAATTGCCGATTGCATATTGCCCATTGTTCGATAACTTCCGTCTATGTCCCCGACTTCTTTCTCGTTTCAACAGGCGGCATGGCGCAGACTTAAGAAGAATAAAGGTGCTATGTTTGGACTTGTTGTGATCATTCTTTCTGTTTTACTTGCCATGTTTGCTTACTTCATTTCTCCGGACTCGTCTCCTTATGCTAATCGTATTATTCTTGAAGTGGCAAGACAGAAACCTGGTCATCAGCAAATGTTTTTGAAACTAAAAAAAGAAAAAAATGTGATCGATGCCGGTTTCTTTGAACAGCTTTTGTGGGGTAAGGAAGATAAGTTTTATTATGTTCCAATAAGTGCTTTTCAAAAAAGTCGTGACAGCATTATTGTTCAAAAGTTTATTGATGAAGGTTTGTCCGAACGCCAGTCATATGCCATTCCCCAAACAGATACTCAGAACCCGGTTGTCACAAAAAGATTTTGGTTCGGGACAGATACGTATGGCCGTGATATCTTAAGCCGGCTGATCGTGGGAGTAAGGGTAAGTCTCGGGGTCGGCCTGGTAACTGTTATTATCTCTCTTACTATTGGTTTATTCCTTGGCTCGCTGGCTGGCTATTTCCGCGGGCGAACCGATGATATTATCACCTGGTTTATGAATGTCATCTGGGGCATTCCAACATTATTGTTGGTTTTTGCTATCACGCTTGTACTTGGCAAAGGTTTTTGGCAAGTATTCATCGCGGTCGGTTTGACGATGTGGGTAAGTGTCGCAAGACTTGTTCGCGGGCAGGTATTAAATGTTAGAGAACTGGAATACGTCGAAGCGGCAAAAGCTTTGGGTTTTTCCAATACAAGGATCATACTTCGTCACATCGTTCCAAATATTATTGGACCTGTGATGGTCATTGCGGCATCAAATTTTGCTTCAGCGATCGTCATTGAAGCAGGTCTTAGTTTTTTGGGAGTCGGAGTTCAACCACCACAACCAAGCTGGGGGCTTATGGTAAAGGAGAACTATAATTTTATCATTACGCAGAATCCTATTCTTGCTCTTGCGCCGGGCTTTGCTATTATGTTGTTAGTCCTGGCATTTAATTTAATGGGAAATGGTCTTCGGGATGCGCTCAACGTAAAAGGAAAAATTTAAACCTATCAGATCTTTAATGCAAATAGTTCGATACTACTATTTCTTCCTTTCAATTCGATGGGGCCGAGGCTTTCAGTCTGCCAGTCTTTTAGCGGGATCCTGTCAAGAAAATCTTTTGAAACAATAAATTTTTGATTGAGTTCATTACACGCGGTTCGTATCCGGGCTGCGGTATTCATCGTGTCTCCGCTCATCACCAGGTCTTTTTTGATAATGCCAATCTCACCTATTGTTACTTCACCAACGTGAACGCCCACCTTGTATTCGGGAACAATATCATATTTACTCATAAATTTAGTCAGATGTTTATTCAATGATTTCCTTGCTTCGATCAATGCATAGATGCATTTTTTTGCGTTTCGCCTCGTGTCGGGCCATGACACCACAATTTCGTCACCTACATATTGATAAATACGACCTCCGTATTCCATCAGCCCTGTCGATATGTAGTAAATGAAATCACGAATAAATTTGAAATATTCTTTATGACCCAGTTTTTCAGCAATAACTGTTGAATCCCGCAGATCAATGAAGGCGATAATCCTTCTCTCATCCTTTGGTTGTACATATTTTCCAAGTATTATATCGAAAAATACTCCCGGGGAATATTTTTCATTGATCTCGATAATCAGCTGGGTAAGGACAAACAGTATGATCCACTCGGGGATCTTTTGAACGAGCCAGGGGGTTTCAAAAGTATTTCTATAAAAACTTTCCAGCGCGTACGATGCCGGATGTTTGGCAATCAAAACAGAATATGTAAAATGGATGAAAAAATTTATAATGAGAGCTACCGCAATTAGCGTCACTGCTTTCAAAAGAATGTTGATTGCAAACGAAGACTTCCTGAAAAAATTTTTCATGAAAAAAACAAGGAAATAAGCAGATAACATGGCCAGGAAAAAAACATTTAATTCGCGTAGTAGTATTGTCTGTATAGTATGCTCCTGGAACAATGAATATTTTGAAGGCATCGATTGTTCAGTGAGACGGAATAAATAAAAAAGTGAGTCGATAACAGTCCAGGAGGCCGCTACGATCAGGATCATCCTGAGTTTATATCGCTTGATCACTGAAAAGCTGGTTGATATAGGGCGGATTGGTTTCATTGCTCTTTGATATAATTGTAAATGCTTTGCTGGGCATTTACGGTTTTGTCGTTTGTTTCGGGTTTTATTTGCTGCATCTGCTCGTCAAAAATTACCGATTTATCGTTGTCATTCCATTGCATTTCAAAGTAATCGATCAGTTCTTTTTTGGACGTCGTATCTTCAATAGGAACGCAAACTTCGATCCTGCGGTGCAGATTCCTGCTCATCCAGTCTGCTGAGCCGATCATGACTTCGCAGTCTTCTGAAGTTCCGAATATGAAGATCCTGGAATGTTCCAGGTACCGGTCAACAATTCTTTTTACAACAATGTTTTCACTCAAATCTTCCAGGGAAGGTATTATGCAGCAGATGCCACGGATGATCAGCTGGATCTTTACGCCTGCGCGGCTTGCTTTGTAAAGACTATTGATCATTCCCTGTTCTTCAAGATTATTTAATTTTATGCGTATCAATGCAGGTACTCCCTTTTTTTGCTTTGTGATCTCTTTTTCAATTAGCTCATTAAATCGTTCGATCATGTTAAACTGTGATACTAGGAGCCTTTTGAATTTTAGTTCACCTGCGTTCACCGGCAACCGTCTTTCTCCAAGGAATTTAAAAAGACGTTGTAGCTCATTACCAATGATTGTGTTGGTGGTGAGTAGTATATGATCTGTATAAAACTTCGCAGTTATTTCATTGAAGTTACCGGTACTCAATACAGAATAGTGTATAACACTTTCTTTGTTTTGTTTTTTTACCAGCGCAATTTTTGAATGAACCTTTATTCCGGGGATGCTATATATTAATTTTACGCCAGCCTCCTTCATTTTTTTACTCCATTGGATATTGTTTTGTTCATCAAATCGGGCTTTCAATTCCAGAAATGCCGTAACCTTTTTCCCGTTCCTGGCCGCACTTATCAGCGCATTAGCAATGTGTGATTCGGAAGCGACACGATATAATGCGATATATATTTCCGAGACGTCAGGATCAATGGCTGCCTGGTTAAAAAAAGAAAGGATCGTATTGTAGGAATGATACGGAAAATGCAGTAATACATCTTTCGACAGTACGAGATTAAAAATATCTCCATTCCTCACAAGCCTTCTCTGAACGGGTTCAAGCGTATTGTATAACAATTTTTTCCCGAAGGAGGGAAACGCAATGAAATCTTTCAAATTGTGGTAGCGACCACCGCCAAACATTTCATCGAGTTTCAGACCGAGAACAGAAGTGAAGAATAACTGGATGTTCAGAGGCATCGTCTTTTCAAAAAGAAATCTTGAGGGCTGACCGGAATTCCTTTTATTAAGTTGTCGTTCTATTTTTTTTAGCATGTCAACATGGTATTCTTCCTCCAGGTTTAATTCGGCATCCCGGTTGATTTTAAAACTATAAATACCAAGTATCTCAAAGCCGGGAAAAATGACTTGCATGTTTTCGCGTATGATGTCATCAATGAAAACTACATGGTTCATACCCTCGTCAGGCGATAGGATAAAAAATCGGGGCAACTTATCAGAGGGAATATTAACCACAGCATGCCTTATCAGTTCTTCCTCATTTTTCTTTAAGGAGATAGCAAAGTACAGCTGGTTATTTGCGGGATTGAATTTGCTCTTGCCATCCAGCAATAGGGGCTGAATAAATGATAAAACCTGGGATAGGAAAATATCCGTCATCTCCTGGCTGTGAATTTCTTTTATTGGTTCACTATAATAAAGGTGAATACCATTTTTTTTAAGCTCAGGTAAAACGTCGTCTAAAACATGGCCGAATTCGAGCAGCTGGCGTGTTATCTCGTTGTGGATCGCTTCTATCAATTCGCCCGGGTTTTCCGCTGCAATTTGCTTTTGCGTTTTCCTTTTCAGGGATGACAAAGCAAGTACCGCAGGATACCGCACGCGAAAAAACTCGTCAAGATTGGAAGAAAAAATAGAGAGAAATTTTAGTCTTTCAAACAGGGGGACCGAAGGTGAGGCAGCTTCCTGCAACACCCTGTAGTTGAAACCGAGCCAGCTTAATTCCCTGTTGTAAAACATACATCATCGTTTATAAAGGCGAGGTTGTTGGCGATGTAATGACCGTTGTACTTTCAGGGCTTTTTGTAAACACAGCAATCGTAAATGCGATCACCGAAATCACAGTCCCCGCCATGAAAATATTATAAGCGATCCGGAGCAGTTTATATTTTTTACCAAGTACAACACCCAAATAATACACATCTTTGATCAGTGATCCATACAAATACTCCGGGTCCCGCATCATGATACCCATGCCCCATTTAAAATCTTCGAGCGAGGCTTTATAGAAATTTCCAAAAAATAAAAGGTTTACTTTTTTGGTGGTGATGTCTTCTTTGGAGAATTTTCCCCCGGTGATGTTAGGTCTCGTTGCCAGTATTGACAAAACAATGGTAATAACAGATGAGGTCAGAAAAATAATGGTTGGCACGACGAGAAAAGGATCCGTTTCAAATTTTCTGAAAAGAACTGATATGCTGACCGAAATGATGATCGCATTTACAGATATAAGAATGTTTGCCTTCCTGTCGGCCATTTCACTAAGGCGTAAATTATTTTGTGATGCCAGCCGAAGCATAGTCTGAATGCCTTTTGAAATAAGGCTGCTGGTTTGTTTGTCCAATTTAGGATCACCCGATTTTTCGGATCCAAAAAGGGTATTGTCATCGGCTTTCACTGTACGCTCGGTAATTTTAAACCTTAACTTTTCCATATTTTCTTCCTTTCCCTTGTCCAGCAATTCTACGCAGTAAGATGTATAATATTTGTGATTTTCGAGGAACTCCAATGTTTTTATATCAAATTGGTCTTTTGAGATTTCCCTGTCCATGGACATTTCCTTTCTCACCTGTTTATTTGTTCTTTTGAACTCTTTTGTTCCAAGATGGTAAGTATCCGCATCGGTGAGGATTTGCTGAAGGAGAGTTGTTGGTGTGACAGATCGTTTGGTAGCCAGTATGCATCCTGCAATAGTTTGTATTAATTCCGTTTCCGGACAATTGACTTCCATGAAGGATTTCATGAGCTCAACGCTTTTCTCCTCGTGATTTTCTGGGCCTGTAAAAATGCGACCCGTATCATGAAACCAGGCAGCAATATATACAGCAAGCATCTCTTTTTCACTGAGCTTGTAATGTGCTGCAATTTCTTCCGCCCTTTTGACCGTCTCCTGTGTGTGCTCCAGGGTGTGGTAAAACAGTTTTGGCTTTTTATTTGACTCAAATAAATTGATTACATATTGTTCGACTTGCTTATAAATATTGTTCGCCATATTTCAACTTTAAAATGTCAGGTTTAGTTTTGTTCCCAGTGAAAAATTGAATAGCCTTTCTTCTTCCGAGAAAGCAATAGTAGCAGAAATAATCACCAATTTAAATGGTATAAAATAAAAACCGCCGCCAAATGCATCATGCCACTTTGTGGATGATTCATTTTTTATCCAAACCCTTCCTACATCATTAAACATCACCAAACCCAGTATTCCCGGAAATAAATATGATTTTACATTGACCAATTTTATGCGGGCCTCGAAACTGTTGTATGCTACTGATGAGCCGGAAAATCTTGTTTTACGAAAACCGCGTAGAAAATTGTTGGCACCCAGGTTCAACGCCTGAAAGTATTCGAAATTTTTGCTGAAAATGTGGCCTCCGCCAAAACGCGCAACCATAATCAGATTAGCAGATTCACTGACACTTGCATAGACGCTCATGTCTGAGGTCAGGCTTGAGAAATCGCTAGCTGTTTCGGTGAGACCTGCCATCGAGGTAAATTCTGTATTCCATTGCACGCCCCTGGTTGGAAAGAGTTCATTGTTTAAATTATTAAAATTGACACCAAGTTTTCCGCCGAGGTAATTTTTTTTAGAATATACGCTTACAGAATCAAGACCGATGAGCGAAGGGTTTTCTAAAATCTTACCGGTATTGTCTGATTGGTTGTTCCAGTAAGCATAAGCTACGGGACCAAGGATTACGTGTAATTTTTCGAAAAAGCGACGGCGAAAAAGAATTTCCGCTTCAGCATAGTTATAGCGAGTGCGATAATAGTCAATGTGGTGTTGCTCATCTATTTTCGTCTTATTGCCAAAGCCAAAAAAATTGTCCAGGGTTGGGTTTACATAATTGATGTTAACCAATACATCGTAGTTCCTGAAGAAATGATTGAACTCTCCCCTGTATTTTATTTGGTAGGCGTGCTGAGCCAATGCAAACAGGGTACCCAGTCGCTGGTCGGTTGCATAGGGTTCATTCCTAAAGCCGTAGGTTCTTCTGAAAAACCCGACGCCGGCAAGCACGCCGTCTTCTGCGTTATAACCAAGCCCTATTTTGGGAAAACGGGTTACGGGATAATTAAATCCAAGGATATTGTAGTAATTGACAGGTGGTTCACTGGAAAAAAGATTTCTTGTGCGCCGTTTGTGCTCAATAAAATTTTTTTCGGTTTTAAGATCATAGAGATAATTGATGGCACGACCTTTAATATTGAAAGTGTCATTTCCCTTACCACCGATCACGAGCAACCTGATCTTTGATCGTACCGTTGAATCGATTTCAAATTTATCATCACCATTCAGCCCATATAACCTGATATCTTTCGTGTAATGGTGATCAAAGACCCGATCGTACATAACAAAACTTGTGTCACTCTTATTTTTTCTTGCATATACGGTTACCCGTAATTGTTTCCCTATACCAGTGACTTTAAAATATTCTTTCTCATTACTGCCGATAATGTTCACTTTTCTCGCAAGAAAATGATAATATCTCATCGCTCGCTGTTCCAAAATATTTCTACGACTGATAAGTCTTTTTACGAGGAAGGCACTGTCTGTTTTAAAAATTTTGGGAGGTAGTCTTTGTACAGAAGATATGATCACAGAATCGGTTACCGTTTTCTGAAAATCCGCAATTTCCCGTTCCCATTCACTGGCGTCCAGGTCGGTCAAAAAAAGCCGGTCAAAATCCCTTGCCGCCCAGGCCAACCAATTAACCCTCGGAATGGTATACTGAAAACCTTTCAGCATTGGCAATGCTCTTTCTGCTGCCAGCGCTATGATCACACCATTGGATCTAAAGAATGCCTGGTCCCTGTCCTTTGGAATCGGATAATACAGTTTTCCCTTACCCGTATCTGTTGTAACCCATCTCCATTGGTCGAAATGCCGGTCAAAGTCGCCAACAAGAATATCAAGCAACCTTGCGCGTAAAACAAATGGCTGGTCAACTCGGTGAGTATTTTCTTCTATCAGCTTATCAAAAATCTTGATCGTGCTTTTGGTTTCTTCTCCATCAGGGGAAGGATCTTTTTCTTCGAGCGTACAAACTGAATTCGCAAATAATGGCCTATAGTAGCCGAATGCAGGATCATCAGGAACAAAGAATAGTTCCGGATGTGCTGTTGTAATGCCAAGCGAAGTTGCCAGGGGAGGCACTACAAGAGGAGCATAGGGGTGTGACGATGAAATAAAATCCTGGACGATGTCCGATTCGAGCGTATTTCTGAAATTTTCGGGTATTGCATTCGCCGGGTTTTTATCGATCGTTCGCAATTTCCATTCTTTGCCATTAGGATCAACGAGCGTCAATGATTTGGTTTGTTTTCCCCCTCCAAGACTTACAATTTTCAATCCGCCTTTCTCCTTTTGAATGTTGAACACCTTCATGGTGACAGGAGTTGACCATTCCTTTCGATAGTTTGTACCTACCATGATTCGTTTTGCCCAACCGGCACTGTCATATTTTTCACTTCCCGAAATAGTAATAGTGTCTTTGAATTTGGCCGTCGCCTCGTTGTCTATCTTTCTGGTGGATGAATCGGCTAGAGGTACCGGTATTT
>DASYSW010000714.1:0-15183 GCA_036002905.1 Chitinophagaceae bacterium | reverse complement strand
AACTTCCTATTTTTTTATAAAGCAGGGTTTCGGCGCAGCAGCACTGCTTATCTGCACATTCTTTTTTGTTGTAGGTGTCAATCTTTTGTTTAGACAAAAAGTCTTTTCGGTTTGGCGTAACCTTAGATACGTTGTCGTTGGCGTATTTGTTATGTGTGTATCATTGGCGTTTGTTTTTGGAGGTAGCAGGTTCTCCTACGGTGGTGGCGTTGGTCAAATGATGAGTGATTGGCTTGTTCGGTTTCTTGGCAATATAGGCGCAGCAGCTTTATTATTTGTTGCTTTTCTTGCGTACATCATCTGGCAATTCAATCCTGTTTTCAGGCTGCCAAAAAAATTGCAGGCTGGTGCCCGGGATGAAGAAGAAACCGCCGATCCGGAATTTGCCGTCACTGGAAAGACCATCAATGACATTTATGCCGAAACGAACAAGGGTAATTCCTTGAAAGGTGAGGCGGAAGGCCGGGCAAAACTTTTTATTATCTCCGATGATGTGCAACAAAATTCCAAGAATGATTTTAAGATTGTCGAAAAAGATTATAATGATGACAAGAAAGCGTTTGAAGAACCACTTGTTACCAAAGAAGTGATTGCGGACATTATGCATAGCCATGATATCCCCGGAGATGAGCCAATGACAACGAAGCCAAAAACAAAAGCAGCGGAAAAACCTGCGGCAGAACTGGAATTGGAGATTAAATCGCATGCAGAAAAACACGAAGAGTCCGCAGAGCCAAAAGAAAAAATATATGAAGAACTCCCGCCCTACGAGCCTACTCTCGATCTCAGGGACTATAAATACCCAAAACTTGATCTTTTAGAGACGCACGGCAGTGAAAGGATAATCCAGGATCCGGCGGAACTTGAGGCAAACAAAAACCAGATCATTAATACTCTCGCCAATTATGATATCGCTATTCAAAAGATCAGTGCGACAGTTGGACCTACAGTGACCTTATATGAAATAGTTCCCGCGGCCGGCGTTCGTATTTCACGGATAAAAAACCTGGAGGATGATATTGCTCTAAGCCTCGCAGCGCTTGGTATCCGCATCATTGCGCCGATTCCCGGCAAGGGGACAATAGGTATTGAAGTGCCCAATGTGAAAAAAAGTGTCGTGAGCATGAAAACTCTTTTGGGATCAGAAAAATTTCAGCACAATAGCTATAGCCTTCCTATTGCGATTGGAAAAAAGATCGATAACGATAATTTCATTGTGGATCTTGCCAGCATGCCACACTTGTTGATGGCGGGTGCAACCGGGCAGGGCAAATCTGTGGGTGTAAATGCGATTCTTGTTTCCCTGCTTTATAAAAAACATCCTTCACAGCTGAAATTTGTCCTGATCGACCCCAAAAAAGTGGAGCTAAGTCTCTACAATAAAATTGAAAAGCATTTTCTTGCCAAGTTGCCTGGTGAGGAAGATGCGATCATTACAGATACGAAGAAAGTGATCAATACGCTGAATGCGCTTTGTATTGAAATGGACAACCGCTATGACCTGTTGAAAGAAGCAGGTGCGAGAAACATTCGTGAATACAATGAAAAATTTGTAAAGCGAAAATTGAATCCGCAAAAAGGTCATCAATATCTGCCATTCATTGTATTGGTAATTGATGAATTTGCTGATATGATCATGACTGCAGGGAAAGAAATTGAAATGCCTATTGCACGACTAGCGCAGCTTGCCCGCGCGGTCGGAATTCATCTCATCATTGCGACTCAGCGACCTTCAGTAAATATTATCACGGGTACTATTAAAGCAAACTTTCCTTCACGGATAGCATTTAAAGTTTCTTCCAAAATTGATTCGAGGACCATTCTTGACTCCGGTGGTGCTGAACAATTAATTGGTAAAGGTGATATGTTAATTTCTCACCATGGCGAAATAACACGTTTGCAATGTGCTTTTGTAGACACTCCTGAGATCGAAGAGATCGTTGAATTTATCGGAGAACAAAGAGGATTCCCGCAGGCATTTTTATTGCCCGAATATGTAGATGAGAAAGATTTGGAAGGCCGGGATTTTGATCTTTCCGATCGCGATCCTCTTTTTGAAGATGCCGCCAGGTTAATTGTGCAGAACCAAATCGGCTCAACGTCATTATTACAGCGTCGAATGAAGTTGGGATACAATCGCGCAGGCCGGTTGATGGACCAATTAGAAGCTTTTCGTATTGTAGGTCCGAGCCAGGGAAGCAAAGCCAGGGATGTATTGGTGAAGACCGAAACAGAGCTCAATGATATTCTTCAAACCCTTTGATTAAACACTTGTTAAGAAATCCTTTTCAAATGCAACCATCACAGATCATTGCCAATCCTAAAAGGTAATTAACCTATATTTGCCGCCCGGGATGGGTTTGCCAACGATCGTTAGGCTGGCATCCGGCACGGGCGACCCAAAATCGAGTTAAAAATTTGACCTAAAGATGAAAAGAATTTGTTTCCTTTTATTGGCAATGGCAACGATTGGACTTTCTTTATTTGCTCAAACGAGTAGTGATCCTGATGCCAAAAAAATCCTTGATGCAGTCAGTGCAAAGTTCAAATCGTTCAAAGCTATCCAGGCAGGATTTACTTACAAAGTTGAAAATGGCGACGGGAAGGCGATCTCTACAAAAAAGGGAACTGTTTATATGAAAGGCACAAAGTACAGGGTGAGTTTTGTTGGGCAGGAAATTTTTTGTGACGGAAATACTGTATGGACTTATGATAAGTCTTCAAATGAAGTAACCATATCAAAACTGGATGCTTCAAGCAACACTCTTACTCCCCAGAAACTATTTACAGATTTTTATGACAAAGATTTTTTGTATAAGCTGAATGGTGAGAAAAAGGCAAATGGCAAGACGTTGCAGGAGATCGAGATGACACCAAATGATAAAACAAAACCCTTTCACAAGGTTTACCTGACGATCGACAAAAATGCAAAAACTATCTACAGTACAAAAGTGTTGGAAAAAGCCGGCAATCGATATTCATATACCGTCAACAATTTCAACGGCACCGCCAATATTCCCGACACTAAGTTTGTCTTTAATAAAAATGACTATCCAGGCGTCGAAGAAGTAGATTTGAGATAGCTGGCTCTCGTTCTTGGTTGGTTGCTAGTTCCTGGTGTCCTTACCACCCACTCGCTACTCGCCGCTCACCACTCACCACTACACTACTGCTTTCCTTAGTTTAACAAGTTGCTTCAGCAAACCTTCGAGGAGGTCAAGTTTGAGCATGTTTGCTCCATCGCTTTTTGCAACGGCAGGATTTGGGTGCGTCTCAATAAACAACCCGTCGGCGCCCGATGCAATAGCAGCTTTGGCAATGGTGCCAATCATTTGAGGATTACCACCAGTGACACCACTTGTTTGATTCGGTTGTTGCAGTGAGTGCGTACAATCCATTACGACTGGCGTTCCATGAGTTTGCATAATTGGAATGTTGCGGTAATCAACCACGAGGTCCTGGTAACCGAAGGTGGTTCCTCTCTCGGTCAGAATAATTCTTTGATTTCCTGTGCTTCGAATTTTGTCCACTGCAAACTTCATGGCTTCACCGCTCAGGAATTGTCCTTTCTTCACGTTAACGATCTTGTTCGTTTCTCCTGCAGCGATCAACAGATCGGTTTGCCTGCAAAGGAACGCTGGAATCTGCAGCACATCGACATACTTTGCTGCAACAGCTGCTTCCTCATGTGCATGTATGTCGGAAGTCGTTGGTAAATGAAATTTCTGTCCTGCTCTTTTTACAATTTCCAGGGCCGTCTCATCGCCGATGCCGGTGAAAGAGGAACCACTTGTGCGATTGGCTTTGCGATAAGACGATTTGAATATATAAGCAATTCCAAGATTTTTGCAAATGCCTGAAACTTTTTCCGCCACTTCCATGATCAATTCTTCACTCTCGACAACACAGGGTCCTGCGATAAGAAAAAAGTTTTCTTCGTCGTATGATTGATCAGCAAATAAATCGTTCAGAAAATTTTCCATGGCGCAAACGTACTGTAAATTATTTTATTCTTTCGCCAGGTTTGTTACGGGAATTTATTTTACCTTGATTTGCCAAAACTAAAAATTATGAGGTTATTTTTCTTTGCAGTATTGTTATTAGTTGTAGCGGGATGCAAACAACAACCCAAAGATTTTGACTACGGAAAAATTGAAAAAGGGGTATACACAAACAATTATTTTGATTTTGAAATCCCCGTACCTCCCAACTGGGCTGTTCAAAATAAAGAACAGGTACAACAGCTGCAAAAAACAGGTGAAGAGTTGGTGTCGGGAAGTAATAAAGAACTCGGCGCAAAGATCAAAGCAGCCGATATAAGAACAGCCATTTTGCTAACAGTGTTTAAAAATAAAACGGATGTAGTTGCCGATAAGTTTAATTCTTCGTTTATTATTTTATCAGAGAACCTGGGAGGAATGCCAATAAAAAAAGGAAGCGAATACCTGGCTCATGCGAAAGAGATCATGCAGCAATCAAATATGTCCTACCAGTTTGCTCCGAGCTATGCCAATGAAAAGATCGGCAATAGAGAATTTGACAGGATGGATGTTACCCTTGCCAGCGCGCAAACCGCAAATGTGCAGCAATCATATTATTCGCTCATTGACGGGGGATTTGCTCTTAGCATAATTATTTCGTATGGTGATGATGAGCAAAAAGCCGAGTTGAGGAACATTATAAATAAAATTCAGTTCAAATAAAGGTTTTAATGGAAAATGGCTAAGGAAAAAATTCTTGTTATAGGTGCTTCAGGACAAATAGGAGTGGAGTTGACACAATTTTTGAGAAAGCTATATGGCGCTTCAAATGTAATTGCCTCAGATCTCCGGGAAGAAAATGAGTTGCTTCATGGAACGGGCCCTTATGTAAGTCTTGACGTGATGAATAGGGAAATGCTGCATGTGCAGGTGATCAGGCAGAATGTAACCCAGATTTATTTATTGGCGGCTATTCTTTCTGCAACGGGTGAAAAGAGCCCAAATCTTGCCTGGCACCTGAATATGCAGGGCTTGCTGAATGTACTTGAAATCGCCAAAGAAGAAAAGCTGACAAAAGTATACTGGCCAAGTTCTATTGCCGTTTTTGGCCCGACCTCTCCGAAACAAAATTGCCCGCAACATACCATCATCGAGCCAACAACGGTTTATGGGATCAGCAAATATGCAGGTGAGTTTTGGTGCAATTATTATCATTTGAAATATGGAGTCGATATCCGCAGTCTGCGTTATCCTGGGTTGATCAGTTATAAATCGGCGCCCGGTGGTGGAACTACCGATTATGCGGTTGAGATCTTTCATGAAGCGCTTGAAGAAAAAAAATACACCTGCTTTCTGAATGAGGATACATACCTGCCCATGATGTACATGCCCGATGCGATTCGGGCTACCATTGAATTAATGGAAGCGCCGTTTGAGAAAATTTCTGTTCGTACTTCATACAACCTGTCAGGTATGAGTTTTTCACCAAAAGAAATCGCAGCCGAAATCAAGAAACACCTGCCGGAATTTAAAATAGCCTACAAACCGGACTATCGTCTCGCTATTGCGCAGAGCTGGCCACAAAGCATTGACGATTCTGTTGCACGAAAAGACTGGGGCTGGAAAGAAGAATACGATCTTGCCGCGATGACAAATGACATGCTTGGAAATTTACAGGCTTAGCACATCTTTCATACTAAAGATCCCTTTTTTATCTTTTATAAATTCAGCAGCAAGTACTGCTCCCAGGGCAAACCCCTGGCGGCTATGCGCCGTATGAATAATCTCTATATCATCAACCGCAGAAGAATATTTTACTTTATGAATGCCAGGTGCGGGATCGAACCTTTTACTGATGATTTCCAGTTCGTCAACGTTGTCACTGATCCGATTCACCCAGTTTTTTTTTCTTTTTAAATTGTCTAAAATTTGTTCCGCTATTGTAATGGCCGTTCCGCTTGGCGCATCTTTTTTTTGCGTGTGATGAATCTCAGTTACCTGGACTTCATAATCCTTTTGAAGGGCCATCAAAGTCGCCAGTCTTTTATTTATCTCAAAAAAGATATTTACTCCTACACTGAAATTACTGGCATAGATGAAACTTCCGTTTCTTTCAGTGCAAAGCTTTTTTATTTCATCCAGCTTTTCCAGCCACCCGGTCGAACCGCAAACAAGAGGCACATCAAATTCTAATGCTTGCCTAACGTTATCATAAGCACTGTGCGGTCCTGTGAATTCAATCGCTACGTCGGCGTTCGCAATATTCTTTTTATTGTAATCGGCAAGATTGTATTCGTCAATTTTTAAAACGATCTCGTGTCCGCGATTGACGGCAATTTCTTCAATTGCCTTTCCCATTTTACCGTAACCGATGAGCGCAATTTTCATAATGTGCAAATGTAGGCAATGTGCAAACGCAAAATGAATTGCTGAATTATCCCGCAGATCCCTGAAAATGCAGAATTCTTTGTTTATCTCCGCAAATCAACGACATTTTACCGTCGGCATAACACTAGTGCTTAAAGTTAAAAACGAAACTGACGCCCCCGGCTTTTATAATCGGGTTGTAAGTTGGCTTGATCTTCAGACTGAGATCGGGACTTATATCAAATGCCTTTAGATGCGCGTCCACTGCAGCATCAACTATGTTTAATCCCCAGAAAATAATAAAAAAGACTGCGGCATAGTCAACATATTGTCTATACTGGTTGCGACCCGTTCTGAGTGCTTCCTGGTCAATGGGTTTGTACTGATCCTTTATCTGAAAATAATTCGTTGAATCCTGGTAGGGGCCGGGATAAGAGCTATTGGGATCGTAAGGTGGTAAGGAGGCTTCATATTTTGCGGAATAAGCAAACCTCAAATCCTGATAGGTATGGAGGTTATTGAAAAAGATATATCCTGTAACTCCCAGAGCTCCCCACACTATAGGAACCTTCCAGTATTTTCTATTGTAAATCTGTCCCCATCCTGGGATTATCGCTGACCTGATGGCGGCTTTTCTTGGACTATGCTGAGCCCTTATCAGTGAATCAACCTTTGCAGCTGGCAGAGAATCTTCATAGGTGGAGTGCCGGACTTTCTGTGCCGAAGAAACCCATGCGATGAAAAAAGAGATAAAGAATAGTGTGAGCTTTAAAAGAGATCCAGGTCTTTTTTGGACAAAATCTTTCATTTTCCCTAAACGATATTGGAAATTAATCCACCGGGATGTCAATTTTCCTGAGAATGCCGTTAAGTTCATCCAGTGAGTAGTATTCAATAGTAATCTGCCCGCTTCCATTGCGGCCAGGCTTTAGTTTTACACGAGTACCAAAATGCGACGCTAAATTATCTTCTATTTTCTGGAAACCCTGAGGCATCGAGCTTTTTGCCGTTTTTTTAACACCGGCGTCCTGCTTGTACAGGTTACGCACCAATGATTCAGTTTGACGAACAGAAAGGGCTTTTGCTTTGATCTCATTGAAGATGTAAAGCTGCTTGTCAACAGTATCTACGTTTATCAATGCTCGTGCATGTCCCATGCTTAGTTCGCCATTTCGTACGGCGACCTGGATATCGGGAGGTAATTTTAAAAGGCGGATATAGTTGGTGACGGTACTGCGATCTTTTCCCATGTTTTCAGCAACCTGCTCCTGCGTTAGCTCCAGTTCATCCATCATTCGTTTATAGCTCAGTGATATTTCCATCGCATTTAGGTCTTCACGCTGTAAATTTTCCAGCAGTGCCAACTCCAGCAGCTGTTGATCATTTGCCTGGCGGACATAAGCGGGAATATCTTTTAAACCGGCAATTCTTGCAGCTCTTAAGCGGCGCTCACCGGAAATGAGCCGAAATTTTCCGGTTGGTAATTTTGAAACTGTTATAGGTTGGATGATGTCATGTCGCTTAACAGATGACGCTAATTCTTGCAGACTTTGTTCATCAAAATCATGACGCGGTTGTCTTGGATTCGCTTCGATGTCATCAACGGGGATGCGGTTTACACTCGTTACAGATTCAACAACCGTATTTTTCAAATGCCCGGTACTGGTCTTCAGATCCGCATCAATGCTCTGCAGCAAGGATCGGATTCCCTTTCCCAGCGCTTCTTTATTTTGTTTCGGAGCGTTCATTGATTTTAGATTTTGGATTTTGGATTTTCGATTTAGCTTTACCGGTCAAATTATTATTCACAGTTTTTATAGAGGCGATAATTATCGATAATAATTCGTCGGCTTCCTGATACAATTGTCTTAGATCGACTCTACACGATGGATTAAATTCTGCCAGCATCTCATAGAAAAACATGGTCTCATCCAATTCTTCCTCTAGTGTCTTTAGTTTATTAACAAAGTCTGGTGTCGACTTTGCACGACACGCAGACCAGTAATTTGCTGCAGACGATGACGAGTTTCTCACCACCTGATCGGTGTAAACCTTATTAATGGTATTAAGTGGAAGCTTCTCGCATAGTTTTGCGGTATTTATGGCAAGCAGTTTCAAACTGTTTTGAGTTCGTTTTCGTCCATGATAGAATAAGGCTTTTAAAATCAAAATTCTACAATTCCAATATCCTTTCCTCCTGCGTAATTTTCGTCAGGTTGTTTTTTTGAAGGATCTCTTTGGCAAGATTCAGATAATTCACAGATCCCTTGCTGTTGCCATCATATAGAATAACCGGTTTTCCAACGCTTGGGGCCTCACTTAATTTTGAATTGCGGTGAACAATTGTACTGAAAACTATTTCTTCAAAATGGCGGCGTACTTCACTCACCACCTGGTTGCACAATCGCAAACGGCCGTCATACATTGTCATTAAAATTCCTTCAATTTCCAGGGACGTGTTTAAACGGCTTTGAACGATCTTAATTGTATTCAGCAATTTTCCCAATCCTTCAAGAGCAAAAAACTCACACTGTACCGGCACAATGACTGAATCTGCTGCTGTCAACGCATTTACTGTTATCAGCCCAAGGGAGGGCGAGCAATCGATAATGATAAAGTCGTAATCGTGTCTTACAGGTTCAAGAATATTTTTTAATACCATCTCCCGGTTGGGATAATTGATCATTTCGATTTCGGCTCCCACCAGGTCGATATGCGAGGGAATCAGATCAAGATTGGGGATCTCTGTTTTTAAAATCACATCTCTTGCGGTGGCTTCATTTACCATGCAATCATAAAGACTGTGCGTGATATTGTGGAGGTCAAAACCGACGCCGGTGGTGCTGTTCGCTTGCGGATCACCATCGACCAGTAAGGTTTTAAATTCCAGTACCGCGAAACTCGCGGCGAGATTTATCGCGGTTGTAGTTTTTCCGACTCCGCCTTTTTGGTTAGCAACTCCTATTATTCGTCCCATAGTGTACCTTAACTATTTTTGAATTTTAAATGGGTAATTGCACGCTCAATCTTCTATAATCGTATGGTTTCCCCAATTTTCAACAATCGCAATTTCCTTCCATCATCGTCGAACGCCTTCATTGCTTTTTCATGGTCAATTTTTATATACCCAAAAGTGTCATAATGTACGCCGATGATATTTTTGCAATCGATCATTTTAGCCGCACGAACAGCATCTTCATAGCCCATTGTAAAATTGTCGCCTATGGGCAATACTGCAAAATTTAGTTTTGCCCATTGTGGAATAAGCTGCATATCGAGTGTAAGTGCCGTGTCGCCACTATAGTAAAAATTCCCTTCGTCTGTATAAATGATGAAACCCATTGGATTCCCGCCGTAAGTTCCATCCGGCAGACCACTGCTATGCTGTGCCGCTGTACATTTTACCCGGAAATCGCCGAAATTCCAACTGCCTCCCGTGTTCATGGGATGTGTATCATTAATTCCCTTTTTGAAGAGCCAATCATGAATTTCCCAACTGCAAATAACTTTTGCATTGGTCGCCTGGGTAATAGTAATGCAATCCGCGATATGGTCTATGTGACCATGTGATTGCAAAATATAATCTGCTTCAATGTCGGCAATGTTAACACCTTTTGCCAACTCATTTCCTGTAATAAACGGATCAAACAGAAGCTTTTTGTTTTTTAACGCAACTGAAAAACACGAATGACCGTAATAAGTAAATTTCATAGCGGCAAAAATAAATGTTATGTAGCTTTTTTTGTTTTGGATTGCAGTCGGATCTCACAAATTTGTATCTAAAACTTTAAACAATTTTAAAAGATAATGTTTCTCAGTTCGTCTTATTCTTCATAATCTTGCCTTCCGATGCGTAATTCTGTTTTTTGGTGGATATTCCTTGCATTTATGCTTTCCCTGGATTTTTATGTCTTCCAGGCTTTGAGGGTCTTAACAAATTCCGCTAGCCCCAAAACAAAATTGATCATTCATGTCGTTTACTGGACTATCTCTGCTCTGGCCATTACGATGTTGATTATTTTACCATACCTGCATTTTACACAGCAAAACCGCGTAGTTAGAAATACCTTTTTCGCCATTATCGTTGGCCTGTTTTTTTCAAAGATCATTGCCTCGATTTTTTTCCTGGTCGACGACCTGCGAAGGGTGATACAATGGGCCGCGGGTAAATTGTTTTTTTCAAATACGGAAGGAGAAACGATGGAGCAGGGCGTAAAAATCTCCCGTTCTGTTTTTTTGAGCTGGGCAGGCATGATAGTCGGTGGCGGACTTTTCAGCAGTCTTGTCTATGGACTAAGTAATAAGTACCGGTACCGGGTTCATCGTGTGCGGATGTCGTTCGGTAATTTGCCTGTAGGTTTCAAAGGGTTAAAAATTATCCAGGTATCGGATATTCATTCAGGAAGTTTTACGGATAAGGCGGCAGTAATGAGGGGTGTTGATAAAATTCTGAAAGAGGAGGCCGACCTTATTCTGTTTACCGGCGATTTGGTAAATGACCTCGCCCATGAAATGGATGGATATATGGATGTGTTTGATAAATTAAAGGCTCCGATGGGTGTTTATTCAATTTTTGGGAATCATGATTATGGTGACTATCATTCGTGGCCTGACAGAAATGAGGAGCATAGAAAGAGGGAGGAATTGGCGGGAAAACACCTCTTAACTCCGATGCAGCAAGCCAACCTTGACAAACTAAAAGATATCCATGCAAAGCTTGGATGGAGGCTGCTTTTAGATGAATTTGTGGAATTAGAGAACAACGGGGATAAGATCGCCCTGCTTGGTGTTCAAAACTGGAGCTCCAAAGCGAGGTTTCCCAAATATGGTGATCTAAAAAAGGCATACGAAGGAAGCCAGGACCTCCCCTTTAAAATATTGATGAGTCATGACCCCTCTCACTGGGATGCGCAGGTAAAACCAACGTACCCCGACATTGACCTGATGTTAGCGGGACACACTCATGGGATGCAGTTCGGCGTGGAGATACCTGGTCTCAGGTGGAGCCCGGTACAATACGTTTATAAGGAGTGGGCTGGACTTTATGAGGAAGGAAAGCAGAAGTTGTATGTAAACCGGGGTTATGGGTTTATCGGTTATCCCGGCAGGGTGGGTATCCTGCCCGAAATAACGGTCATTGAATTGACCTAAACTGGAAATGCTGCCCAATAAAATTGACTTTCAATACGTTTTAGAGCTGCAAGAGTAATTTGGAATTAAACTTGCCGGTAATTTGAGGGTCAAAAAATCCGCCATTGGATGTCTCGAAGCCATAATTCAGCTGCGGATGTATAAGAAATGGTTTTTAACACTGGTTGTGCACCTGTCAGGGATAGTTGTATTTTCACAAGTTACCCCTGTTGATACGTCATTGAATAAAGCCGACCAAGCTATCATAGACACTTCGCTCGACTACAATGATATAATGTTTGATGACCTCGAAAAATTTCTTGACTCCATTCTGTCGCCGCGCAGCTATATACTTTCCGCTTTCTCCATTCAAAAAGGATATTTTAATTACAAAAGCAAAACCGAAGTTTTCCTGGAGCCAACCCGGAAAGTAGCGATCACACCTTTTGTCGGATATTATGATAAGAGCGGATTGGGAATTACAGGCATTGCATCATTTGTGAGTGACCAAAAAAATTTCAGATTTTATCAACTGGCAATAAGCCCTTCTTACGATTATCTCGAAAATAAAAATTTAGCAACAGGAATTTCATACACACGCTATTTTACACAGGACTCATTACCATTCTACACGTCACCTTTGCAAAATGAGTTATACGCCTATTTTACGTATCGCAAATGGTGGTTTAAACCAATGGTAGGGGTAAGTTATGGCTGGGGAAGCCGATCAGATTACGAGGACCGGGAGGAATACATCACTTCACTGCAGCTGCGTCGTAATGGGTTTACAAGGATTAACACAAAAGAATCTGTCAGCGATTTTTCTTTATTTACTTCTGTTCGCCATGATTTTTATTGGCTTGATGTGTTTACCTACAACGATCACATCCGGGTCACCCCGCAACTGACATTCACAAGTGGTTCACAAAAATTCGGATTCAATCAATCATCAAACACGTATGCTACGCTACTGAGATCAGGGTCGAATGTTTTATATAATACCGAAAATGTTTACCTGGATAACAAACTGTATTTTCAACCCCTCGCACTTACCTTTTATCTGAAGACGGAGTACTCGATTGGAAAATTTTACGTACAACCTCAGCTGATACTTGATTACTATTTCCCCGCTACTGAGAAACAATTTACAGGTCTTATATCAGTCAGCGGCGGCTTTATTTTCTAAGCCATTTCGGGGGATTTATAAAAATCTTCACATGATGGCTGCAATAAGTTTTGAGTGTTGATGTTTATTAGTTTAGAAATGTAAGAATCAGTTAATAGATTTTAACGACGGTGGTTTTCCTTTGGCATTATACTTGGTCAAAATTTTGCGAATCAAAATAATCAATATGAAAACGAAGCTTGTTAACCTTTCTGTTGCGTTGCTCATTTCACAATTAATGATGGCCCAATTTCATTTAGGCGTAAAAGCCGGGGCGAACATTACTAAGGTAGATGGTCAGTCTTTCAAACAGCAATTCGAATACGGCTATAATCTGGGTGGTTTTGCAGAAATTAAGTTGAGTGATAAATTTTCCTTTAACCCTGAAGTTTTATTTAACCAATATACTTCAACGCTTGACAGTAACTACAAATCGATTTATGAAAACGTGATCGCGTCTGATCAAAGCAAGGTTAAGCTGAATTATCTTACCATCCCTCTTTTACTGGATTACAAATTCCTGGGCCCTGTTCATTTGCAGGCCGGTCCCCAGTTTGGAATTCTAATGAACCAGGATAAAAATTTCCTCCAAAATGGAGGGGATGCATTTAAGAGCGGAGATTTTTCAATGGCATTGGGTGCACAAGTAAAACTTGCCCAGTTGAGAATCACGGGCCGGTATCTGATTGGACTGAACAATATCAACGATATAGACAACCAGGATAAGTGGAGAAATCAGGTTATTCAATTATCCCTTGGAGTAGCCTTATAAAAATTCATATACCTGTTAAATTGTCCCGACTTGTCGGGACTTTTTTTTGTGAATTGTTGTACCCGATCAAGTTTAGGCTCACATCCAGGCAGTTACGAACAATCCAAATAAGACCCGAAAGATTATTTTTGCAACGGGCATAATACTTGACTCTTACATTCCCCTACGTTATTTTAGAGCTTCCCGGTACACGGGATGTCATATTGTCTAAACAGAATTAAATGAGTTTTGAAATTTTTTTCCAGAAGAATAAAGACGAGATGGATTTCATTCCTATCATACCCCTGAACGAATCTGAGAGTGATGGCATGGATGGGATTGAGATTCCCGATGAAATTTCGCTCCTGCCTCTTCGAAACACTGTGCTTTTCCCCGGGGTCGTTTTGCCAATAACGGTAGGGCGTGATAAAAGTATCAAGGCAGTCAACGACGCATACAAGGCTGACAAGTTGATTGGAGTACTGGCACAAAAGGACAGCAACATTGAAGACCCTGAGACGCAGGATTTGGAGGGTGTGGGTACAATCGCCAAGATCATTAAATTGATAAAAATGCCTGATGGCGGGACAACCGTTATCATACAGGGCAAAAGCCGGTTCAGTGTTGAGTCAATAGTCAGCGAGGACCCATACTTTAGGGCAAAAATAAAATCCCTGGTTGATGAGGAACCTCCAAAGGATGTGGATTTTGAGGCTTATGTCGCCAATATAAAGGAGATGGCAGCGGAAATAATCCAGCTTTCACCAAATATTCCTTCTGAGGCTTCCATTATTCTCCGCAACATAGAAAGCCCGTCATTCCTTATTCATTTTGTTTCCGGTAATCTGAACACCGAAATAAAAGACAAGCAAAGACTGCTGGAGCTAAATAATATTCGCGAACGCGCCAACTTACTGATGCAATTATTGCAAAAAGAGCTGCAGTTTGCAGAATTAAAAAACAAGGTAACCAACAAAACAAAAACAGAAATTGATAAACAGCAGAGAGAGTATTTTCTCCAGCAGCAATTAAAAAGTATAAAAGAAGAACTTGGTGGCGACACAAATGACAGGGAAATAAAAGACATGCAGAAAAAGGGCGAAGCAAAGAAATGGCCCGAAGCTGCAAAGGAGATGTTTAAGAAGGGCATCGAAAAGCTGGAAAGGATGCATCCTACAACTCCTGATTATTCGGTTGTTTATAATCATCTCGACCTGATGCTTGACCTTCCCTGGGAATCGTACACGGAAGATCACTACGATCTGAAAAAGGCGAAAAAAATATTGGATGATGATCACTATGGAATGGATAAGATAAAGGAACGGATCCTCGAATACCTGGCAGTGTTGAAATTAAAGGGTGACATGAAAAGCCCGATACTTTGTTTTGTTGGTCCCCCGGGAATTGGTAAGACATCATTGGGTCGAAGTATTGCGAATGCAATAGGCAGAAAATATGTTCGGCTCAGTTTGGGTGGTTTGCACGATGAAAGTGAAATACGTGGCCACCGCAAAACATACATCGGTGCCATGCCAGGCAGAATTTTACAGTCAATTCGCAAAGTGAAATCATCAAACCCCGTCATGATACTGGATGAGATCGATAAAGTGGGGAGTGATTTTCGGGGTGATCCATCTTCTGCCTTGCTTGAAGTGCTCGACCCGGAGCAGAACAACAGTTTTTATGATAACTATCTCGAATTGGAATATGACCTGAGTAAAGTATTGTTTATCGCCACGGCCAACAATATGCAGAATATTCAGCCAGCCCTTCGCGATCGCCTTGAGATC
>DASYSW010000713.1:0-2951 GCA_036002905.1 Chitinophagaceae bacterium | reverse complement strand
AGAAAGAAGAAGAAAAACCCGTATTTGGACTGACAAAGAAATTGGAGTCCTACAATCCTGTGACCATCACTTTCCACGAATGGATAACCCTATTTAAAAAAATGGTTCATAGTGGTTCTTTCATAAATGCCCTTAATTATCTCATTCAACCTCCGGGCTGGAGCCACGATGGGAGCACAAAGACGGTAAGACAATTAAAAAGAGCAATGGCCGAGCACAAGGCCCTTCGAAAAAAATGCGATCGGAATTGTGCTGAATGTCCATTGAAGCAACGAAAATTAATGCTAAGCAATTCTTACCAGATAGCTCAGTAGACCTTGTGTTAACCACGGGGTCTTTTGTTGAGTTTAATCACGGCTTGTAAATCAAAAGGCAAAAAAGACCCCGGGTGGACGGATTTTGGAACTTCGATATTTCACGTTTGACTTTTGACGTTTCACGACTTTTGACCACCTGCGGTTCCTCATCACTGAGTTTTCAGAATGGCCAGAGCAATTTTCAGCAAGTTTCACAACTGTTCATTCCTCATTCTGAATTTCCGCAAAAGACGCGAACACTTCCCAAAAAGGATGCGCTCTATTTGCGTTTTCTGCAAATGATCAGCCACACGCCGCATTATACCGTTTTTAATGCGATCGTGTCGATGATAGTTTTGAGCTGAACAATTCAAACTATCGTTTATGAAGACCTCTTTTACTACTTTCGTAATTCTGCTCCTGGTCGTGCTCTTCATCGTTGAAGTAATTCATTCTTATAAAGAAGACAAACATCTTTATAAAAAAAGAGATACCCTGAGCAACCTGGCCGTCGGAGTTGGGTATTTTGTATGCCACATGTTGTCGAAAGGCCTGCAGCTTTTTATTTTTCAATGCGTCTCAAAGCTCAGTTTATTCCATATTTCAGAATTGTGGTATGTATGGGTCCTTTCTATTCTCGCAGCCGATCTTTCCTATTATTGGTTTCACCGGGCAAGTCACGAGATAGAGTGGCTGTGGGCCGTTCATGTAGTGCACCATTCTTCTGAACAGTACAACCTTTCCATTGCCTTCCGAGTGCCATGGGCTAAAAATTTTACCGGTGGCGTTCTTTTTTGGATATGGATGCCGCTAATTGGGTTTAGCCCAATGATGACTTTTTTAAGTATCGAAGTTTGCCTTCTATATCAAGTTTTCCTGCATACAGAAACTGTAAGAACACTGCCTTCGTTCATTGAAAATATTTTCAATACCCCTTCGCATCATCGTGTTCATCACAGCAGCAATCTTAAATACCTCGACAGGAATCATGGCGCGATATTGATCATCTGGGATAAGCTCTTTAGTACATTTCAGAAAGAAGAAGAGAAACCGGTGTATGGGCTGACAAAGAAATTGGAGTCGTACAATCCCATAACAATCACTTTCCATGAATGGATAACGATGTTTAAAAAAATGGTTCATAGTGGTTCTTTCAGAAATGCCGTGAACTACCTAATTCAACCTCCGGGATGGAGCCATGATGGGAGCACAAAAACTGTAAGGCAACTAAAAAAAGAAATAGCCGAGCACAAGGCCCTTCGAAAAAAATGTGATCGCAATTGTGCGACGTGTCCATTGAAGCAAAGAAAATTAATGTTGTTAAACAACTAAAACGTATAGCTAGTGACCAGGTTAAAATCAATAATAAAAAATGTGTCTTCTATTTACAATTTGAAATGGCTTACCTTTTTCATTGTAAGATGACTTCTGCAAGCAGTTCCCTATCATTTGTGCTACCCTTGGGTCTTTTGCCGAGACTTAGGCAGTCCCAAAATTATAAAGGCAAAAGACCCGGGGTAGCAACTCTCTAAAAGCAACTACCTTTTAATGAAATTTATTCGCTTCTATAAAAATGAACAATGCTATTCACTTCTGTTAGCAAAAGAGAGCCCCCGTCCTTCGACAAGCTCACGGTTTCGGGGCCTGAATTCGTCATCATTTCTTCTCCCATGTCTCCACGACATAGAGACCAAGCTTTTGTCCCTGTCTAAGCCCGGTTTCGTTGTCCGTGCGGAAATGAATGCCGCCGTAAAATCTTGAGTCGGCGCATTCCTGCGCAGTGGCTTTGAAAAAGCTTTGATCAGCAGGAAAGAAATACGAGAGAATCGCTGCTGCTGCCGAAGATGCCATAGCATGACCGGAAGGGTATCCAGGAAATGGCGGTGTAAAGATCAGTGGACGGAAACTGGTATCATATTGATTGGGGCGAATTCCCCAGTAAGCATACTTGGCATCCATAATGGCAATACCTGCGTCATACATACCTACGTGTAACAATGTGTAGATACGTGCGCACAGCGGCGTGTTGCGATCAAGATGATATTCAAAAATCTTCTGACTGGCAAGATCGGTCCAGATATCGAAACCAGTGTATGCGGCCCAGCGCAGGGCGAGCAATGTTGAATTAAAATCTTGTTTGAATGCTTTCATCTCATTCATCTCTTTTGCGAAATCAGGGGGAGCAGGAGGACGGAACTGGTCAGCTGATCTTATCACAAATGGTTTGTAGTTACGCACATTAATACCGACCGGATAATCCCCGTACCACAGGTTTTTATCTTTAGGCATCGTTCCTTTGAAGGCTTGATCAGCTCCATCTTTTTTCGCCCGCTCAATCACTTTTGATGCAACCGCCTCACCGAGCTTCCAACCTTCGGAGACATCACTGGGAAATTGTAGTCCCGCATAGATCCTCGATTGACCTGCCTGCTTAGCCAGTGCCAAAATAGAATCAGCCTTCTCGGGGAAAAAATAAGCAAGTACGGTGGCTGCCGCTGCCGCAGTAACAGAATGTTCACATGGATAAGACGGAGTAGCAGGAGATGCGATCAACATTGTCAATGATGCATCAATTTCGAAAGGACGTTGACGGTTGTACTGATATTTTGCTTTCCAGGCGACAAGTGTCGCATCATACATGGCCACGTTCACCCA
>DASYSW010000712.1:0-3505 GCA_036002905.1 Chitinophagaceae bacterium | reverse complement strand
CCTGCAATGTTCGGCGCCCAAACAGTTCCTTCGTTCCGCTGATAGATACCGGGAACAGAGAGTCCTATTGCCTCAATTTCTTCCCCTTTATTTTTTTGTCTATCAAGATTTGCAGCCACGCCTTCCGCGATCAATTGTCCTACTCCTGTTCCTTTTCTTTTATCAAGATCTATTTTCTCTTCGGACAGCAGATCACCTTCCTGCGAAAAAACAGCAAGCGCTAACTTAGTTCCCCCCAGATCAATGGCTAACAATGGCATAGCTCGTTATGATGCGACATTTGGGATTTCGTGACTTATTTAAACGATGATCGGCCTTCTATTTCTGCAACGGGCCTTCCCATAATACTTGTTCAATCATCCAATTGTCATTCTGTTTAGACAATAAAACATACTCAATTCCCCACCATGCTGTCACTTTTGCTGATGCGATCGTGTTTTGAATATCTAATACTTCTACTTTCTTCGGAGCATCCGCTTTCGCAAAATGCTTTTTGTCAAAGACATTTTTTGCATAGTCCAAGGCCTGGCGATAAGTCATGTTCCCATCCGACGCATACTTTCCTGAAGTTTTGTCCTTCCAATAACCGTACTTATACAGAGACGGCATAAGGCATTTAATAAGTTTGGTTGTATCCCCTTCATAAAAGCCTTCAATATAGTTAAGACAGGCTTTTGAAACATCTTCCTTTGGACGTTGTGCAGAAGCCCCGTTCACAACAATTGCAAGAAAACAAATAATAGCAACCTGTTTCATGATCTCAGTTTTAGTTATTTTTCGTTGGTTAAGTTAAGTATTTCATCTCAGAATTTATTTTTGTGCAAACTACCCGGATGAGAAGAAATGTCTACTCAAGGATTTTCGAGATAATTATTGTCACCGCTTACATATGTTTAGGCTTTGGTTGCAACAATGCAGGCGATGTATCTTCGACCTCTCTAAGTCAACAACCTGATAGTTTGGGTTGTACGATTCAAAAAACCTTTCCTCATGATACATCATCCTTCACCGAAGGTTTATTGATATACAAAGGGGCGCTTTATGAAAGTACCGGCGAATATGGGAAATCGAAATTGTTGAAAATTGATCTGCGCCCAGGCAAAATTGAAAAGCAACTCGACCTCGATCCAAAATACTTTGGGGAAGGTATTGTCATCTTGAGTGATACGATTTACCAACTCACCTATAAAGAAAAAGCTTTGTTTGTATATGACCTGGATTTTAAAAAAATTAGACAAGACACAATTACGACGGATAATGGACAGGGCTGGGGAATGACAACCGATGGAATAAATCTTATTGTCGATGACGGTACTGATAATCTTTATTTCTATGAACCTTCAACTTTTAAATTGATCAAAAAGCTTTCCGTGACAGACGCCGGTTCTCCCGGATATAATTTGAACGAACTGGAATATATCGATGGGTATATCTATGCGAACCAGTGGCAACTACCCTATATTTTAAAAATTGATCCTTCAAATGGCAAGGTAGTGGCTAAAGGCGATCTCACCGTTCTATGGAATCGTCTTCAACAGAAAGCTCCAAAAGCTAACGTGCTGAATGGGATCGCCTTTGATGCCGAAACAAAGAAGATCTATATCACTGGAAAGAACTGGCCGGAACTTTATGAGGTTCGGTTTAAATAAATTCATTGGCGAGACTTACTCTGGAAACAAACTCTTATCAATGTTCGGAATGATGCGCAGTGCATTTTTGTAATAAACCTTTCTCAAAATCTCATCTGGAAGGCCGATGCCATACATGGCCCAGAAAGCATGATACTTTTTGTGATAAGGGAAATACTCATCTTCTGTTTCGAGCACACGGAAATAGGTAGTGTACTCTTCAGGCGCCCAACTATCTTTTCCAAACAATATTCTGTCCTGGTATTTGGTGAAAAATTCTTTGGCCATCCGTGGTTGCCTTCCCAATTCCGCAATCACTGCACCAAACTCGACATTTACGTTTGGCATTTCATCAAGCAATTCTCCAAGCTTTGTGAGATTATTTGCATACCAACCGAAATGCGCGGCAATAAATGTGGTGTGCGGGTGCTTCATGAACATCCGGTGTTGTTCGGCAATCAGGGTGTCCCAAGGAGCAGGATCGGTGTTACTTTTTTTACGGTATGGATGTGTAGTGAGCTCGAGCCACCGTTCATTGTTTGCATCCACCGGCTCCCAAAAAGACTTTGGATCGGCGGTGTGGATCAATACAGGTATTTTTAATTCACCGGCTTTTTCCCAAATCGGGTCAAGCCTTGGATCGTCAACGGTCACTCTCTTCCCACGAATGTCCTTCACGGAGAAACCAAGGTCTTTAAAAATCTTCAGGCCATTGGCTCCATTCTTTACATCTTCTTCCAACTGTTTAGCTGCCTTTTCACCCCACCCCTTCTCTCCCACTCCATCCCAATCAACATTTGCAAAAACAATAAATCGGTTTGGAAAGTGACCCGTGATATTTTTAATGGATCTTTCTATTGTCTCACCATTACCGCCACTTAGATTTACCATTACTCTCATGTTCATTTTATCCATTTCTCTTGTTAATGCAGAAAGATCCATATCCGGCATTTCCTCCTGGTGATTGTGTACATCAATAAATGGAAATTTTGCTTTTGTCAGCTTATGCTGCGGGACTACTAGCGTGGAGGGTGGATTGTAGTTTTCAAAATCCATTCTTGCTCCGGTCTGCGACCAAGAGATCGATGAGATAAAAATCAGGAGAGTCAAAATATATTCTTTCATAAATGTTTTATAAAGAGAACTCAAAGTAAGTGAAAGGTAGAGAAATGATTAACCGGTTGTAAAATAGTCGGATTGCAAATCCGGTGAATAAAGGATTTATAATATTATTAACTTAACTACCCCTGCATCATGTGGTCGTTGGCGAGGGAATTAACTATGCAGTCTTTCTACAAAATACATGTCGACATTTCCCTTATTTTTTGCCGGGATCTTTCCGCGATGGGTACAGTGAAATTTATTTCGCACCAGTTCATAGGTCTTATCGCTGATATTAATCTTTCCGGGTTCACCGTTCTGCTCCATTCGTGCTGCCAGGTTCACTGTATCACCCCATATATCAAAAGCAAATTTTTTTGTGCCTACAATTCCTGCAACTACAGGGCCGGTGTGGATGCCAAGCCGTATTTCAAAAGGAGCTTCCCCCCGTAATATTTTTTCTGCTTTTCGTTTCAAAATAAAGTTCCTGATTTCTATAGCCGCTTCAATGGCATTTTCGGCATGATGGTGTGTTGGGGAAGGCAAACCTGCAACTGCAATATAGGCGTCCCCTACAGTTTTAATTTTTTCAACACCATGGCGGGCAACAATACTGTCGAATGCGCTAAAACACGTATCAATTTCGTCCACCAATAGTTCGGGACTCATTTTAGAACTGATGTCTGCAAAATCCTTAAAGTCGGTGAACAATACAGTGACGAGGCCGTAGGTCTTTGCCTTGGTTTTGCCATACTCTTTTAATTCGGTGGCGACGG
>DASYSW010000711.1:0-1827 GCA_036002905.1 Chitinophagaceae bacterium | reverse complement strand
TGAGAACAATTGCCCGCTAGGAAAGTGAGGCCAGACCCCGGGCCGGTGAAAAAAGAAAGCAGAAAAAAAAGTGCAGCCAAAACCCGCTCTGCGTAGAGTTCCAATTTTATTCGACGGTGAGACTCATATCTTACATAAAGGATAAATTACAGGGCAAGATATCAAAGGCAAAGGGATACTCCGTTGGTCGGAGACAAGACAAGTGAGACTTTCACTATGTTGTCGATGAGACATCTTCCTTTTGCTTTTTTCTTCTATAGCCGCAACAGTACTTAAAGATGAAGTTCTAAGCTTCAATCTTGCATAAATAATGAGTCAAGGCAGCAGAAGGAAAGATATCTCATTGTTCATCCTTAAAATATTACTTTATGCAAGTTCTTCGCTATGGCATCGGCTTGGACATGGGTATGGAAAAGTTTGATGCATGTATTTCCGTTATTGATGCTGACCAAAAGGTAGCAATTAAGAGTTCCCGGATTTTTAATAACAATAGAAAGGGATATCAGCAGTTATATAAATGGGTAACGAGTCAATGTTGCCTGGCTGCTCCAGTTATTTTCCTTATGGAAGCCACGGGTATTTATCATGAAGCTCTTGCTTACTATTTGCATTCACACAGGTGCTCAATCAGTGTTGTATTACCCAATAAAGCAAAAAAATATAAGCAAGCCTTGGGACTTCGATCCAAAACTGATACCATAGATGCCAAAAGTCTATCTCGAATGATTTGTGAACAAGCTTTACCTGCTTGGGTTCCAATGAGCAAAACCATTTATTTACTTAGAGCAATCACTCGGCAGATCGAGTCTGTTTCGAATCATATTACAAGGATCAAATGCCAGTTACATGCACAGGAATTTACAATGTATAAAAATAAAGAGGTGATCAATTGCATGAAACAGCAGCTTAAACTTTTGCAAAAGCAAAAAGATCAGTTACAAAAGCAAGCCTTACGCTTTATTGAAAGTGATGCGGCCCTAAACGAAAAATTCGAAAAGATTTGTCGCATCAAGGGTGTTGGTAAGCTTTCTCTCGCAGTGATCATAGCAGAAACCAATGGGTTTTCTTTATTTGAAAAAGTAGGTCAAGTAGTAAGTTATTCGGGCTATGATGTAATCGAGAATCAATCTGGCAAACATGTAGGAAAAACCAGGATATCAAAACAAGGTAACGGCCGTATCCGTCGAATATTGCACATGCCGGCGTTCAATGTTGTAAGATTAAAACAAAAACCTTTTTACGATTTATATCGAAGAGTGTACGACAGAAGTAAAATGAAAATGAAAGCGTACACGGCGGTTCAAAAGAAATTGCTGGTTGTTATTTACACTCTTTGGAAAAAAGATGCGCCCTATGATCCTTGTTACCAGCAAACATCCAGAGAAAAGGAGCTGGTGCTCTCTTTCGTTTAAGGCCAATGTGAAGACAGAGTAAAAAAATAGCTCTGCCGTTGAGCAGAGCTACACAAGATGAACATCCGTCGAAATATCGCCGTCTGCTCTCTTTCGTTACTTCAAAATTAGAAAAATATGGCCTAAAAAATTTGGTTTTTCTGACAGTACCTCATCGGGAAAGGGATTCAAAACTCTTCTATATTTTACGCCGTTGTTGGTCTTCAACTGAAGACGTTATCAGCGCTGGGGTTGCAGACCAACAACCGAGTTGCGAAGTCTTGCGCATAACGGGTTGTTGGTGTAGTGGCCTCATTAGAGGCAATCTTTATTTCGAACACCAACAACGGCGTAAAGTTTAATAGTAATAATGCGGCCTGGCCCATAAGGTATCAATGCCAACTCAATTCATGCGCCTTCGCGCCGTTGTGGCTTT
>DASYSW010000710.1:0-2933 GCA_036002905.1 Chitinophagaceae bacterium | reverse complement strand
CCTGAGAACCAAAAAATTGCCTTTACCCTTCATAAAGTAGAAGGATTGAGTTACCAGGAAATTAGCGACGTAATGAAAACATCCGTATCTTCTGTAGAATCCCTGATGCACAGGGCCAAAAACAACCTGAAAAAACTGCTTCAAGATCACTATCAAAACAAGGATTAAATCGCAAGTTTTGGTATCTGCTAGCGTCAAAAGTGATGAGCAATGAGTAACAAAAATCGAATACATGAAGAAGCGGAAAAGACGCTAAACAGCCTTGAGGGCATACAAAGGGCGACCGCCAACCCCTACCTCTTTACGCGCATAAAAGCCAGGTTGGAAAAGGAGGAAAAAAGCTTTTGGGGTAGGGCGCTAACCGTAATATCCCGGCCATCAGTAGCTGTCCCTGCCATTGTATTAACTATTTTGATAAACACCGCGATCTTTTTTGAATTTAAACCCGATAAAGTACAAACCCCACAGGATGAAGAACAGGCTTTTGCCAGCGAATATAATCTGAGCGATAATACAATTTATGAGTCAACGATCGAACCCGAATGAAACAATTCACACAAAATAAATTCCTGGTTTTACTGGTAGCGATCTTACTTGTCGCTAACCTCTTCCTCATGCTTTACTTTTTTGTGTTTAAGAATCACCAGGAGCCGGAAAGATCACACCCGGTATCAGATTATATGCAAAAAGAATTAGGCCTCAATGAGGAACAAACTGAAAAATTTAAGCAGCTTAGAGATCAGCACAGGGCAGCGGTGAAACCAGTTGTCGATGAAATGAAGAGATTAAAGGATAGTCTTTACAACCTTTTACAGGACCCACAGTCAAATGATTCATCAGCCAGGGCTATTGCAGAGCAGATCGGCGACAAACAGGAAGAATGGGAAATACTCATATTTCAACATTTTGAAAAAGTAAGAGCGATCTGCGATAGCAGCCAACTACCAAAACTTGACACCCTGGTCCACAAAATGATCAACAAGTGGCCATGGATGAGAAAAAAGAAACCGGCTGACAGATAGAGAATCACAATTTTTCATCAATCAAAAACAATCGTTATGAAATTAAAGATCACATTAATGATCTCTTCCTTTATATTGTTAGCCGCAGTTGTGAACGCACAGGGAGGCTTCCAACGACGTACCGTAGAAGAGAGAGTACAAATAGCGCAACAGAAGTTTGATAGTGCTTTTAAGCTGGATAAAGCAAAACTCGCCGATGCAGATTCTGTCTTTGTAAACTATTATCGGGCACAGGATAAGCTAAGAGAGGAAATGATGAATGCGGGCGGTCAGCCGGATTTCCAGGCTATGCGTGAAAAAATGCAGCCGTTAATGGACGACAGGGACAAGAAATTACAAGGCATATTAACGGCAGATCAATATAAAACGTGGAAGGACGCGATAGAACCCTCATTAAGGCCCAGAAGACAAAACAACGGTGGCAATCGGTAACATCAAGACAAAGGCTGTCAATCACGACAGCCTTCTTAATATATTATCAAACTAAATTGAAATACTCAGTAGGAAAAATATTCTGATCCTTTTGGAACAGTGGCATTGTGAAGCGGAATTTTATAAATTGAAACATCCTCCTCGTTTTCTTGCCTGGGGGTTTGAATATTCACAAGTCCTTTAAGCCCGGCATAGATTCTTGCTGAACTGTGCAAGTAATCCTGTGGCGATTCAACGATCTTATTTCGCACAGGGTTATTGTGAATTTGTTTAAGATACTCGTGAACGTCCCCATTTTCGCCAGCGCTAATCTGGACAGGATGGTCAGCATTTTCCCAAACTTCCAATTTATCAAATAAGGCTGCTTCCCTGATCTTTTTCATTATCCATTCTCGCCTGATGTCCGATTCAGCGTTAAGGTCCTCAAGGATAATTTTTGCCGTAAAAGTTTTGAAATCCCTCACAAGATCCTGGAGGTCCAAACCTTCCTTAGCCCTGGCGATCAAATGGAGATGATTGGTCATCAAACACCACCCATACACGATCAGTCCTTTCTTTTCGATAAAATAGTTCAGGGATTCAACTATGATCTGTCTAAAGAACGGGCGGATAAATATATCGACCCGGTCAATAGTGTTTAAAGTTAAAGAGTAATAGCCCTGCGGCTCTACGATAGGATATTTCTGAGTCATACAAACAGGTTTATAATTCACGATGTCTACACCACCAGGGCCCGAGATCATTTTTCCGCTTTATAATAGCAAATGCCGTTCCGAATAATTTACGACGGCACTCAATTTGTGATAAGTGTATATGTTTATTTTCTAAACCATCCTCTTACATGAAAAGAAAATGGATAAAGTATACCGTCAGAACCATTATAGCCATAGTAGCCGTCTGGATGCTGTTTTTGGGGATAGCCTTCTTTTATGTAAAGTCCAACAAGCAAAGGCTGGTAAGCGTTGTAAAGGATGATATAGGAAAAAAAATCTCGGGTCAGATAAATTTTTCTGAATTGACCGTTGATTTTTTCCAAAACTTTCCAAATGTTTCCATCGACCTGACAAATGTCAGCCTGCACGACTCATTGTTTGCTTTTCACAAGAAGGAATTGCTCCACGTGGAGCATGTTTATGTGGGTTTTGGGATATTCAGTTTATTCTCCCGGACAAAAACTCTGAAATATATTAAACTCTCCAACGGCTCCATTTATTTGTTTGCCGATACGGCTGGCAATAAAAACTGGCATATTCTAAAGACTCAACCCGGAAATAATAAGCCTTTCAACCTTGAGAAAATAGGCCTTAGAGACGTAAACGTTGTCTTCCAGGATAAGGGCAAGTTCAAATATTTCAATATGTGGTTTGAGAAAATGAAATGCAGCATTTCTGCCGCCGGCAGTAATATCAGGTTTGAAATGAACAACCGCTCGATTTTAAAGGTCTCGGCTTTTAATACACGGATGGGTAGTTATCTTAC